>NZ_WBKM01000343.1 GCF_015714725.1 Nostoc sp. WHI | reverse complement strand
TTGCAACAAAAGATGGATGATATTCGCGCCAAACTGCTTGATGAACAACGCAATCTCCAACAGCTAGCGACTGGTGACGTGGGACTGTCAAAGGCTACCGTGATGTCGTTTAAGTTCCGGTAAAAAATAGACTTGAGTGATTCAATATCGTTCAAGTCTTTAAAATCACCAATACTTTCGGTTAAAAGTGCGTTGTCATCATCTCAGTATTCACAGCGCACAATACTATTTCTTAAGGATAAACTATGTCACACTTTTCTCAAATTGCAGTCAAGTTTAAAGACCAATCGTGTTTAGTTGAAGCTCTCCAAAGACTGGGCTTTTATCCCCAAATTCATGATAAACCAGTGAATTTGTACGGATATCAAGGGGACAAGCGAGAGCAAGTAGCTCACATTGTTGTCCCTCGCAATCAAATTAGTTACGACAGCAACGACCTGGGATTTTACTGGAACGGGTTTGAATACGAATGTCTCATTTCGGAGTTTGACCAACGGTGGGGACAAGCGGCACGGGACAAAGGACTAGGATCACAGTTCGTACCAAAGTTGCAAGAGCAGTACATCAATTTATACCTCCCAAAACTTGCTACGCAACTCGGAGGTGAAGTAGTTGCTCTCGGTTGCAACGGCTCTGTCACTACTGTTCGGGTATTATTGCCGACTCAAACTATTAGGAGATAAGATGTCACATTTCTCAACCGTTAAAACCAAGCTTGCTAACCGTGAATGTCTGGTACAAGCTTTACAACATTTGAAACTGAATCCGCAAGTTCACGAAACAGCACAATCACTAAAAGGATACTACGGTGGCTCTCAAGGACAGAGCGCTGAAATCATCGTATCTGGTCGCACCATAAAAGCCCGTGCAGACATCGGTTTCAAATGGAATCAGTCAAGCGGCGTGTACGAGGTAATACACGACAGTTACGAAACAGTTCCGAAGCTGGGCAAAGACTTTTTCAGCAATAAACTAATGCTGGCTTATGGACAACAGATGGTGAGAGCCAAAGCCGCCGAGTTACAAGAAAGGTTTGGTGAATGTGCGATCGCTGAAGAAACTAACGGGAGTGTGCAAACCCTACGCCTAACCTTTGCCGGACATCAGGAAGTTCAACAGTACGTGAGGAGATAAATATGGAACGTTCAATACTGATTCATTTCGACAATGCTACAGGTGAAGTTCGAGTGGAGGCTGAGGGATTCGAGGGCTTGAGTTGTTTATCAGCTACGCAACCATTTGAATCCGCGTTGGGGGTTGTAGAAGGGGATCGCATCTACAAAGAAGAATCAGCACCACAACTTCGGGCTACGAACAGCAGCCAAACACGTTTACGTCAGTAATCAACATGGGGGAATCAATAAGTTCCCCCCCAAAACATCATGAACGAATTAGCTAAAGAATACCCGTTTGTTCATATTTACGCACAACAGAAAACACGCTTTTTCCGTGATCATCAAAGCAAATACTGAAGGGCTGTGTGTGCTTTTGAATGCTTTAATTTCTGCCATTGCTCAATCAGAGCGCAATGGTATAGCTGAGGTTTTTGACGGCGATGCCGAAGTTTATGAAGTAGTCGTGAGACTTGTTAATACTCACGATGAACTAGCTCCACTACCTTATCAAAAACAATGAAACTCTCAAATCTGCTCTCCACGCTTGATTCACAAATCCCCATCGCTGCGGTTGATGTGCTGTCACCCGATGAGGCAACTATCATTCAGTGGTTGACTACCGTTGCTAAAGAAAAACTCAACAGTCCGGTATTCTTCTGGAATTTGGGAGTATCCAGCCTGGAGCAATGCCTGATTGCTGAAGATGGTGGGCTGGTGTTTAAGCCAGTATCAGAATACAAAAAACCGCCTCATGCAGATCCAATACTCTTCGTTTTCGACTACATCAATAACTTTGATGGTGCTGGCGTGTTTATTCTGGGAGACATACACCCCTTTGTTGGCAAGAATTCCCCACAGATGAGTTGGGAAATCTTGACCAGAGTGAAAAACCTTTACCACCGACTCAAACCTACAGAAAAACGGATCGTGCTGCTGGGTCAAAACATCGAACTACACGATTCTTTGGTAAGGCTCATACCCTACTGTGAAGTGCCACTACCCACCATTGACCAAATTCAAGACCACTTGGAGTCATATCTGGTTTTTCTTGAAGAATCTGCTACTGTTCAGGATGTCACATTTCGGGTGTTCCTAAATTACGAAGAAAAAGAAACCTTTGCACGGGCAGCGCTGGGATTAACGCTAGAAGAAGTCAGCGATTTTCTGAGGCTAACAGTCAAAGAGCGCTTGAGCCGAAATGGTATTTTAATTGATGCCAGCGTTACGCCTCTAATAGTCGAGTACAAAACCCGACTTCTGGCTCAAATGGGCATTGAGTTGGGCAAACCAGCGACTATCCCATTCGGTGGACTGGATTTACTGCGCGAGTGGTTAACTCGGCGGCGGCGACTATTCACCCAAGAGGCGCGATCGCTTCATCTGCCACAACCTAAAGGTGTGCTGCTGGCGGGACCGCCCGGAGTTGGTAAAAGTTTACTTGCTAAAAACATTGCTACTATTCTCAACCTACCACTACTCCAGCTTGATATTGCCTCGATGCTAGGCAGTCTGGTTGGTGAATCTGAGGGCAATGTCCGCCGTGCTTTGAAAACGGCAGAAGCGATCGCACCCTGCGTTTTATGGGTGGATGAAATAGAGAAAGCCTTGTCCGGTAGTGGCGATAGTTCAGGAGTTTCCCAGCGAATTTTGGGAAATTTGCTTACATTCATGTCTGAGTGTACTGCTGGCGTGTTCGTTGTAGCAACGTGTAACGACCCATCTGCACTGCCCAGTGAGTTGAAACGGAAAGGAAGATTTGATGAAAATTTCTTCGTTGATTTGCCCAGTGAACCAGAACGCTGCCAAATCCTGAAAATTCACCTGGAGCGTTTTGGTATTGCGGTCGAAGACGAATATCTGGAAGCGATCGCTGCTAACACTGCAAAATTCTCAGGAGCCGAACTGGAAACCCTAGCAGCAGAAGCAGCACTGCTGGCATTTGATGAAGGACGACCGCAGCAGGTAACGCTTGCTGACCTCGAAACCTGTCGTCAAACCATTACCCCACTCGCAATTCAGGATGCTGCGGCAGTC
Organism: Nostoc sp. WHI; assembly: GCF_015714725.1. Lineage (GTDB taxonomy): Bacteria > Cyanobacteriota > Cyanobacteriia > Cyanobacteriales > Nostocaceae > Nostoc. The sequence goes on along the minus strand of NZ_WBKM01000343.1, from coordinate 12,676 downwards.
GAGCGTATGCAATCCTGGGCATCCACCGCACGACCGGCTAGTAGTCCTGTGGTTGCGGCGAAAACTCAATCTTTGCGTGCTGCTAAGTTTCGGAATCTGAACTGATGAGAAACCGATTGCCTCCTGATTATATGGGGGCGATCGCCCCCGATTCATAGCGGGTACGCCATCGCTCTTTCTTTTAGTAATTGATAGCAGCTAATTAACATAGTTAATAAGGCGAAGAAAACATGACAACAGACTTAGTTACTTATTACGGGCAGACTCCAACCATTGACCAACTGGTTGAGAATTATGGCGCATATTTGGAGAAATTAGACAGAGAAACCAAATTGTTGCTTCGGACGGTGTTAACAAATTATGTATTTATGCGAGAAAGGCATGAGCCGAGCAGTTACACATTAATAGAAGCTTCTAGGGATGCACTTTTTGTCACATTTATTGGTATGGATACGCCACAACTTTTGGTAGATATTTGCTCACAATTAAATGGGCTAACAACACACGAAGCGGAAACAATACTTGAAGCACTACAACATCAAATTAGATGGGGCAATGCCCGTCAAGCCGTGAATTGACAGGGTAAAAAACATGGAAATCTATTTAGTTTTTGTTGATGCTATCCAGAACAGCAATAAATTCTGGTCTGCCAAAGTCGAAGATAGTAACTTAACAGTACAGTGGGGCAGAGTTGGTTATCAAGCGCAAATCAAAGTCCACACATTAGGCAATCATCAGAGAGCGGTTAGTAAATTTAACAATCTGGTAGCCGAGAAAAAAGGTAAAGGCTACCGCGAAAGTCAGTCAGAGATTGATGCTAGCCGCAGTGTTGTAGACATTAGACGAGCTATTCAATTGTTGAATATTATCCGTCCGTCCGTTGCTCTCCAGAATTTTGGTGATACTTACATATCTGCTCTTAATGAGTATCTGAAAATTGTCCCAACACCTTTGGGGATGCAGATAAATTATCACAGAGTTTACCGCACAGTAGCAGATATTGACTATCAACAAGAGTTACTCAATTCTCTGTTAACGACACCTGCACCACAAGCTGTTGCGGTGGCTGCTGGCCATGCCCCTGAAGCAGCAGCAGAACTCAAGGTAATCAGTCTCAAGACTATCAGCAAGAACTTCTGGCGACATTTATAAACGAATTACCATCAAACTTTTTGATGAGTTTGGTGGTAATCATTTAACCATTATCAAATAGAACAATGAAACAACCCTGCAAGGATTGTCCATGACAAAAATCCGTGAGATATACACTATCGCCTGAAAAAGCGCGTGGTATTTTACATGGAATTACTCATGACAAAGCTTTTCACTGCCACAAAACAGTAGATTATTCTAATTCTCTGTTACCAGCTTTTCAATTCAAACTTATGCTTGGTAAGAATTTATGTAATCTATAGCTGCTTGTACTGTAGTAATTTTTTCAGCTTCTTCATCAGGAATTTCGGTCTCGAATTCTTGCTCAAGTGCCATAATTAGTTCAACACTATCTGTTTCGTCAGCACCTAAATCTTCTACAAAACTAGCACTGTTGACAACTTCCTCCTGCTTTACACCTAGTTGTTCACCAATGATCTTCTTGACTCTTTCCTCAATAGTACTCATAACTAATGACTTGTGTAACTTTCTATCAACTGTGTGGTAGTTACCAAGTTACAGCTTATCAACAGTCAAATCAAGGGTTATTACAAAATATCCTACTTAACCCACTTTTCCCACTTGTCCAAACAAGTAATTCTGTAGCTAAATATACAATTATTAATTTGTTGCTACTCTTCCCAATCCACCAACACCCCATCTACACAACCAATTCCCCACTGCGGAAACTTCGCCACCAATTTCTTGATCACAATCTGTAAAGCTGGGTCATCATTCCAACACTCCAGCAAGAAATCAAACCCCGAATTCGCTGGAAATTGTTGGCATTTTAAGTATAAAAAAGTTACATTTTTGTGGAGGATATCGAATGTTAAATGTTTATCGGAGAAATAGGATCGTGACCATCGTAAATGTACTAAAAAAGTTATCAATAGCTTCTCCTTTCATCCTGACAACAGCTTTAGTTTCTGCACCATCTGTATACGCATCTGAAGCGATACAGACTTTGACAGGTGGATCTAACTTCCCAGCTTTTAATGGTACAAATCAAACAATCGGTTGGTCATTTACTGCTAATGACAACCTCTCAGTTACTGCATTAGGTTTTTACGATCAAACTCCTGCGAATCCTCTATCACAATCCCACTTAGTTGGGTTGTGGACATCAGACGGGAATTTACTAGCTTCAACAACTGTTCAAACCACCAGTCCACTAACTGAAAGCTTTCGTTACCAGGATATTACCTCAGTCAATCTTCTTGCTGGAATGTCATACGTTATTGGTGCAGCAATAACTAGTCCATTTAGTGATATTTATACTGTTCCGGGATTTGTAAATACGGCTCCAGAAATTACTCTCACCGGTAGCGCCAGAAATGGTTCATCTCAAGGCTTTAGTTTTCCTTCAACCCTGACAGCAGGTAATGGTAGGATTGGCCCCAATTTCAAATTTGATGTAGTTACCCAAGCGGTTCCCGAACCCGCCTCCCTGATTGGTATCTTAGGCTTAGGTGCTTTCGGTATCACGTCTCTTCGTAAACGTAAGCAACTAGTTACAGAATAAACGAACGGACAGTAAATAGGACTTTATGTGCTTCTTTGCCTCTCCCTTGGGCGTGCGCTGGGGGAGGCGCTTCGCGCTATATACTACGATTGTAGTATGCAAAAGCAACTTCGCCTTGTTGCTGATGTTTTTTATGATCAAGGCACTGAGTTTATCAAGTTCACCAATGGCAAGGAAATGTTGGTAGAGACGGCGTGGCATTGGGAGTGGGAACGAGTGCTGGAATATGCTAGTAGTTGAAGTGCGATCGCTCTTAGGGTTGCCGTAGGCATCGCTCCCACACCGCTTGTCTATTTTGGGAATTATTTTATCTGAGCTAAAATTCTTTTACTTTGGTTCCACTCTCAGATAAAACTGTGTACTCACAAACTTAGTATCTCTCTTGGTTGGATCTACGTTTTCTACTACCTCAGTTTTACCTACAGCAATCAAACCTTGACCGAAAATTTCGCTTGTTGCTGCGTCAAGTTGTTTTTGTGTTGCACCCGTTTGACTCAAATCGATTGATGAAACTTGAGAAATCTTCGGCTTATTTAGAACCAGATTATCTGTGGAGAAGCAAGGAGTTGTGATGCAACGAATGCCATTGTCTTTAAGTCCTACAAAAGTACCTTTTGCCGGGGAATTTGTCACGGCATAGAAGGCTTCTTTAACTCTCAAATTCCCAAACTCACCGAATCCAGGAAATTCCACTGGAACTATGTTACCTCTGAGGATCACACGGCTACCATCATCATTTTGGATTTTGACCAGTTCGTAAGCCGATACTTTCAGGGAACTCCAATCAATTGCAGACACATAGCATTCAGAGCGAAAAACGCCATCAACGCAAGGAGTAGCTTTCAAGTTGACCTGCTTGATGAAATATCCCCCGCATATAGGAGAAACACATTTGCGAAAATCTCTTCGTACCGTGTAATATCCCCACTGTGGAAACTCTTGATTTTTAACAGTGACCGCAACAGAATCAGTAGTCTCTGGAGCAGAAATATTTTGCGCCGATACTTTGGAGAAAAATCCGTTGCTAACTATTATTGCACTTAATAGAGGAATAATTGAGTATTTGTACTTAAATGATTGTTTGTTCATGGTGACTTGGGATTTTATTTCAGATTCAATACTTTTGTTAAGAGCAAACTTAATAGAGTTTCTAGCCAAAATTGGCAAAATTACCCATACATTAAGCTCTTAGTTGACAATGTAGTTAAAACACCAGAAGGCTCATATTACAGAGAACAGGTTAAAAAAATCTTACAGAAACTTTAAAGGAATTTTAAGGACTATCGCTAGTCATTCCACTCAATCAGCATACCATCCACAATCGCAATCCCCCACTGCGGAAACTTCGCCAGCAACTTCTTGATTATGATCATAAGTGCCGGATCATCACTCCAGCACTTTTGCAAGAACTCAAACCCCAGATTCTGCCCCGAATTCGCCGCAACTTTCAGTTTTTGCATCCGCTCCGGTCGCAGATTTGACCTCGCTACAATCGCTTCATGCGACCATTTTTCAGGATTGGGGGCAGGCGCGGCGGAACAAGCGCCTTCATGAACTGTTTTGACTTCTACACCTGAAACTGAATTTTCAACCATCAATAAAGCAGAATAACCTTGTTCTACTTGCTCTTGTGTTTGTTCGGCGATCGCTGAACTTGAACATTTTTCATTTCGTGCAACGGGCGCAGCGGAACAAGTACCTTCATGACAGTCCCTCTGTTCAACACCACAATCCTGGTTTTCAGCCAACAACGAAGTGAGATTACTTTGTGCAACATCTACAAGCGCCAGCGTCGTGCAGTCCATTGCCACAGGCAAGTCTTTCTCTTTCTCTGACACGCTTTGAATAGACTGAGGCGACGCGACCCCCAAGGGAGTGATCGCCGTTTCCTCCAAGTGCAAATTATCGCTTTGCGTGTCAGAGACACACCTCACAATCTCTTTTGAAGAGATTGTGAGGTGTTCCTGAACAGTTCGTGAGGGTTCACAGAACCTTTGATCTGACTGACTTTGACTAGAGATAGATGCTTTATACAAAGCACCCATTTCTTCAGAGCCAGCATCTATCTCTGAATCCCCAGCATAAGATTCTCGTTTTTCAGCATTTGGTTCTCGTTTTTCAGAATTTGGTTGCTGATTTTCACAATTGGCTTTCTCCCAAAATTCCTTCATTCGGCTACCGTGTAAATTCTGCACCATCCACTTCACTGTCTCCCGGCCATCCTGAATCGACTTATCGGGTTTGAAAATGAACAGACCACTGTCGGAGAGAATTTTCTTCGCAGAGATAAAAGTACTGTACCCCAAAGCACTTGTTAGCGCTATCCATCGAGAACCGTAGGGGTCAGCTGTCCAGCACTCCTGCCACAATTGCGTTACCGATGGCTTTTGCTGCGAAGCCCATAACATATCTTGAATTGGGATAATCACATGAAGCCTTTTATATGAGGATTCCTTCTTGCTAGCAGCTTTTTTGGGCTTGGGTCTTGTAATAGTTGCAGTCATTTACAATCTCCTGTTTATGTTGACACACCGAATTTTCCCTACAGCGATTGCAGGGTTTGGTATTTGTATTTGTTTGTCTAAAAAGTTACCGATATACCGAAAGTCTATTGAGGTTGCCAGAATCGCAACTCATTCAAGAAATACCTGCTTGTTTTTTTACCTTCATTTTTCCAATGATCCCAAGCAACCAGCACCTCGCCCTCGCCCAAATCCTCCACGACTTCACCCCTGGCGTTATACAAGGTGAAATAAGGATCAGCGTAGGCAACGATAGAACCGACTTGGATCACGGGAGGATGAGACGCAATTTCCAGGGCAGCGATTAATTCTGTTTCCTCGGTGGTAAGTTCGGCCCAGTAGTCCTGTTTAATCACCTCGTACTCTTGCGCCACTGCCCAATAGTCCTGCCACGTACACCCAGGTTGTAACAGCACCTGCCGAATATCAATAACCGCTTGGGGCAACATTGACAATTGCTCGGCTCGATAAGCGATCGCAATAGGCGTTGGTTCACTCCCCAGGATTATCGCCGCAGCTTCAAGCGCTTGGGTATTGTTCATAGCACTGGCAAGATTCTTCAACGCCATGCCCATCAACCGTAAACATTCCTGTGCATTCTCTTTAGGCGGTTCAACAGCTAGCGATCGCAAATCAATAGTTTTCTCCAGAGCTTGCTTCACTTGCTTGTTCAACGCTTTGGTCGCTTGCTGGGTCATCGTATTTCCCCACTGTTGAGAAGGGCGCTGTTCAACAGCGTTTTCCAAATCCTGAATGCGCTGCCTAAGCTGTTGATTCTCAGTTTCCAACTGCCATAGTGATTCCATTTCGTCTAGGCGCTGCTGTAACTGGATATTTTCTTCTTTCTGTTGTTTGAACAGTTGTTGCAAGGATGATATTTGTTCAGTTACTTGTTCTTCTGCTCTGGCTGTGGCTTCTGAAAGCAAGCCAACCCTCAAATCGTGCTCCAGTCGCTCTAACTCCTGTTTATGGCGTTCTTCAATAGCAACGATCGCCTCAGAATATTCTTTTGGGTAAGTCCGCTCATTTGATTCGTACACAATTGCGTTTGACTTTCTTTGCTTTTTGTGGTTTGTTTAACTGTTGGTGCGACTTGCTGAACTGCTTTGGTGAAGTCAGCCGCAGTGGGGAAGGGCTTTTCTTTGGCTGCGATCGCTACAGCTTGCTCTAACTTATCGGGAGTCTTGACCAGCTTGAGCAAAGAGCGAGTTTGAGAGGGTTTAGTAATCTTTTCCTTGAGTTCTTCTGGCAGAGTATCAACTACTTTCTTCGCAGACAGCAAATCTCTGACCCGGCGATATCCCCCGTGTTTGGTCAATTCACTTTCGCAATAAGCTTCAAAGCTCTTGTGTCCACCATCTTCGTAATAGCCTTTGTCTCGCATCAGTCGAAGTTCATCAGATGCTTGCCATTCAAATCGGTCAATGGCGGTGAAGGTTTCGTGGATACTGGTGTTGAGGTTGGCGTAATCAAGTGCTGATGTTGTTTCGGAACGGTTTAGTGTCAGCATATTTTTTGCCCACTATGGAGTGCTGGAAACAGTTAGGGTTTCATGAGCGCCAAAGTGAGTATTCAGCTGATCTGCAAGTCATACCAAAAGTATGTCAGCATTGTAATTGGCTCACTTTGTCGTAAACGGATTGAGCAGGCGATCGCAGTGCTTTGACCGGCAGCGATCGCTTTATGCTGCTATATCCTGCGGTTGGGAATTATCAGCCTTAGATTTTAGATATTCCCTTACAGGGATTGGCTTAACTTTATCTTGTTCTTCTCCTGTGGTATCTGTGTTGTCATCTGGGATAAAAACAATTAAATCTCCAGGTTGGCATTCAAGGGCAATGCAGAGTCCATTAAGTCTTTCCCCAGTCAATCGAGGCATTTCATCTGTTCTTCTCAATCGATGAACAGAGTTTTCGTCAATCCCCAAAGCTGCTGCTAGGTCTTTATTCCTAATACGCTTTTTTGCCATTATTTCATTTAACCTCCAAGCAATCATTCGCTTGTCCATGTGACACCTCCATTAGTTTAATCCCCGTCTTGCTTTGATAAATCGACTTTACGAATACTCATTATTATATATGGTCACAAATTAATTAAGCTACGCTTAAAATAAATAATACTACGTTAAATGTAGAAAAAACCATTTTAGATACTTGACTTTCTCCTACGTCTCGCGTAGTATTATAAATATAAAGGAGGAAATAAGCGCAACGCCTCCTGTAAATAAAGATGCGCTTACTACAGAACCATGACAGCACAATCCAGAGTGACCGCTTGATGAGTAGTCGAGGCACTGGCACAACCAGAGAAGGCGAGGGGTACACAGCCGGGAAATGGATTTGCACTGAATAAAAAATTACCAGCAGGACGACGAACGGCAGTTGAAGCCTTTGAAGTAGTCGTACACGTCGCCTGATACGCTGTATCTCCTGTTTCGGTAATACTCAAGTGCCACTGGCTTTGAGCCGCAAATATATGGCTACGCCAAATCTTTTTGAGATCGTTGTGCTAAACCACAACGTTGTTTGCACACATAACAAAAGCGATCGCCCTCGTCTGGTAAACAAAGCGATCGCCTTTTCCCCGATTAAGGAGATTTCTATTATGACGTATACAACACATACACAGCAAGCAATTCCTAGTTATTTTCGTGATGAGCAAGCCCTAGCTCAAGCAGAACTATACACCCACCTCGAATCCCAAGCCGAAGCTGTAGCCCCAACCCAAGACCCGTTAACATCTCGTGACCGTCGCATCATTAGCGAGATTATCCAGGTCGAACCCGAATCAGTGCGTACCATCTGGAGCGAAGGCGGAATCACCGTATGGGTGAAGTTTGTAGGTGGCGGACGGCTAGCCTTTGATCGGGACTGGTTCGCTACAAGAGTTGCAGAGGTCAAGGCAACGCTGCCAGAAACCCCACGAGAACGGAATCAACGCTTGGAGACAGAGTTGAAAGAAGCTTGTGCTGTTTTCGGTTTGTATCACGGCGAAATTGATTATCTAGTATTCAGCACGAAAGTCTACCGTCATGGGCATTTTGTAGGCTTCATTGGGGCTAACGAAGACGGCTGGTATTCCAATCCAAGGAAGTATGGTTTGGATCGGTTTGCCAACAGTGCTTCGGAGGCGATGCCTACGGCGAGCTACGCTAACGCATTCTTGGGAGTTCAACCAGTAGTAGCAGCGTAGTACTTGGCATTTTAAGGGCGATTGCTTCCTTAAGAGAACTGCGATCGCCACCACATTGTAATCATCAAAAAATACAATCATGGCACAAAGTACAGCTTGTAACCTCTCACTTCTTGATCCGGGTTTAGATGACTGCCAAGAAAAAACTCTGCTGCCTCCAACAGACCCCGATGCAGAGGTCATGGAAATTCCTGGCTATAAACTAGTCTATGTCAATGGAGCTTGCCCTAGAATCTATCGAGTATACAAAGCTCACTCGATGATTGGAGTGATATTTCAACACATTACTCACTGGTCTAACGGAGTGGATTCTATTCGATATGCCGAGTCGGTTCATGCAGCAGTCGGGTTGGATAAATTTTTGAAGGTGGCGAGGATATCAACAACGGCTACAGAACAGCAACCCTCAGAAGAAGAGTTGCTCGATAAAGAATTTGACGCACTGACGAGTGACGAGTGGCAACGGTTAAAGAGATACGTGCCACAAGCGAAAGATTTAGTTGCAGCGTAAGGAAAGAGGTGGGCAGCAACGCCCACCTCCTCAAAAAAACTGTTTTTCTTAGCCTGACAAATATAACAACGTCAGGGATAGAAATACTAAAACAATTTAATTCATGCTACTTATATTTAGCAAAACGGACATCTTATGAAATTCACTACTGTATCTGTTAGCTACTCCAGAAAATTCAATCTTGGCGATTATGAATCACTAGAACTGGGTTGTTCTTTATGGGCGCAAGTAGAAGATGGGGAAGATGCTGATGGAATAATACAATTTCTCTATCATCAAGCTAAAGCTTCGGTAAAACAAGCGGCAATGCCTGTACTGAAAGCTTCAGAGTTTCAGATAAATAAAGCTAAATCTAGCAAAAAAGTGTCTGGTGATATTAACGAAAGTGATTGGTAAAAGTTTGGAGCCGGACAATGCAAGAATTAATCAAAGCTTTAATCAAGGCAAAGGCAGAGTTTAACCCCATTCAAAAAGATGGGACTAATCCTCACTATAAACGCAAATATGCAACACTAGATGCTGTATTAGATGCTGTCACTCCTGCGCTTGGTAAACATGGATTGGTAATAATTCAAACCACCGAAATCTTTGAAAGTAAAACTGTGCTACGGACTCATATTTTTCATGAATCTGGAGAGAATATCACCAGCACTTATCCTTTACCTGAAGTTGGTGACTCTCAAAAGTTTGGTGCAGCATTAACCTACGCGCGTCGCTATGCTGTTTGTGCAATTTTATCGGTGACGGCAGATGAAGATAATGATGCTGAAGGCATTGCTACTCCTAAAAAGGTTGAACAACCCCAAAATAATATTAGACCCCGCAAAGATAATCAACATTCTTTAATTGAGCCAACAAAACAAGCTGTAATTCCGGCATCAATCGACCCGAAAGATTTGCGAGTCAAAGAAGTTCGCACACTTTTAAATTACCCTTTGGATTTAGTTAAAGAATGGCTGCATTCTCGAAATGTTACGAGTCCGAGTGAGCTTGATACTACCAAAATTGACGAATTAGTGAAAACTATGTGTTTGGCTTGGGCAGATAATAAGTTTGGACACGCAAATCATGCTGTTAACTCTTATCAGAAACACGTAGTTGATGCTGCGGTAAGAGGCGTTCCAGAAATGTCAGCGATTCAATATTGGGTAAATCATGTACTCGAAGAAAACCTAGTGGAAGTTGGAAGGTAATTATGGGGGATATGGCAGATTCAGTACAGCAATAGTATCAAAATTACTTTTAATTCTCAGATTCTCCCTGGTGTAATTGTTGCACTACTTCTACTGATAAACCAGTAATCCGAGCGATGGCATCAACAGTCATCCCTTCAGCCAGCATATTGAGAGCAATTTGACGGGCTTTTTTATCGCTCCCTTCTTCTTCACCTTCGGTTTTAATTTGTTGGTAAATCACAGACTCGCGCATTATGTCCTTCCTAAATAAACGTTCAATTACTTCTTGTCCTAATACTAACCCAGCCAGAATTGCAGAGGCTGCGGCAATATTACTTTGTGTCCGCCGATCAACAATTTTGTCAACAGCCGCAGCCTCCAGTTGCAATGTCGCAATTTTGTCCTCAGTAGCACTCAAAACCGCAAAGGGCAGTAATCCTGGTGTGGACAAAAATATCTCTTGGGGTTGCTCCCACAAACGAATCACTGAAAATTCATGCCTTAAACTTCCAGCAGCAAAGGTGGTTTGATACACTTTATCAGATGCGGTCTTATCTAAGTAAATTACCACTTGGTGCATTCGTTTATTGGGAAAACGGCGATACACTCGCAATCGGTAATCAGCCATCCGAAAAGGCATATCTTCATCGGGCTGGGTCTGGAATTCAATGTGGAGAACAACTTCATCTGATTGCAACAATATTAAGGCATCAGCACGAATCGGTTCTAAAGACAATTCTGTAGGACTTAATTTGGTTAAAGTAATAGGTTCTCCTAACAACCAAGTAGCGAAATCAGGAGAATACATCTCAGCGATGAATTTGCAGGTGTTATCAAACATGAGCAAATTTTATCAGAAGATGAGCTACTTCCAGCAATTAAGGAAAATTATGACTACTAAAGCTACGAATATCAATCTCTCTTCACCAAGTTTAGTTCTGGACACTATTTTCACCTGGAAAGGTGCAGGACATGAACTACAGCAAAGTAATCCAAAGTACTGGGATAGCATTTGTCAACTGCGAATTTATCAATCTTACTCTATGCCAAGCATTATCATTTGCTCGGATTTAGATGAAGAAGACACGGGGACAAGTATCACTAACTCAGTCGAAGGGCTAGCTACATTGATTTGGCGACAATACCACAATCAGGAGTTGTCACCTCATCGTTGTTTGGGGCATGGTTTTCTGTTCATTGAACATTATCCCCGCAACAAAAGAAGTAAACGAGACAAAGAGCCAGAAGATTTTTCTTTAGTGCAATTTAATTGGGATGGTCAACGTTTTAGTCAACCACGTTGGAGTCCTTTAACTTCAAGCATTGTACTGTCCTTCATTCAACAGCATCAAGTCAAAGATTAATAAAAAATGTTCAATCTTCCACCAATTAATTCAGTTGTCAAAGTCATCAAAGCACTTACAGAAAAAGACCCCAGATTAGGGCAAACAGGTACAGTAATCCAGTATTCAGCACACGGCATGGTTTGTGTTCATTTCCCAGATATGCCGCGTGGACAGGGAATTTTTTTCAATTCTCATCATTTAAAAATCGTCGAGTCATAGGAAGCATTATGCCGAGAAAATCAACTTACTCTACCCCTACTGACCATTCACATCAATGTTTACAGTACCTCCGACTTTGTGGCGGCAGCGCTCGGTTATGCACTCTCAAGTTTAGTCTTAGCGTGATTCAAACACTAGTCAATCGAAAGTTGGTGAAGATTAATAATACTGGTGCAGGATTTTTTGTTGAATTGGAGGATACTAAATGAAAACACAGAAAGCGACTTATCAATCATCCTTGCCTTCAAACAGTCGTAATAAATTAGTTCTACGCTGGACTCGAAAAAGATTCAACCCCAGGATTTTCACTGACCGCATCATAAAATGCCAACCCTAATACAATCACTAACTATTGGGAGCGCCAAAAGAATATTTGCTTGGGTGCAATGTTGCTTAGTTGTTCGGTATTCTTGGGCAGTTCTCTAGTCAGAGCAAGTTTCAGTATTCAACGAGATAAATTTTAGGGAGGGAAACAATGATGGAAATTAAATTAACTACATCAGAAATTAGAGCCATTTTACAAGGCTGTCAATATACGTTGCAGCTTGTGGGGAGCAGTAAGGATTATCGCAGGCTTCAATCATCCGAGTACTTTTCTACATCAAATGATGTGGTATTAAACGATGCGTTCAATGTTTTGGGAGAAATAGTGAACGCAATTGATGCTGTACAACAGGCAACTCAACAGTAAATAGCAAGAATCTAAATTTAGAGGATCAACAAAATGACATTGACTTTGGACAACCGCTCTCAAAACAAAGAATCGCCCCTGCCGCAATGCTTGCGTCAGATACAACAGTTAAACTCCAAAATTGCTGTGTTAGAGCAGCAGCATCAAGATTACGTGCAGAAGCAACAAAATCTGATTGCTGCCATCGCTGAAATCTGTGTTTCTCCAATGCAGGAAATACAAGCGCTGCGGATTCTGATTTATCGGGGAGAAACAGCCTGTCGGCAGTACTTGCGTTCAGTGTTGGTCAAACAAAGTCAGGCTTCTATCAAAAAATAAGGGAGGCAAAAATGTCAAATGTTGT
>NZ_WBKM01000378.1 GCF_015714725.1 Nostoc sp. WHI | reverse complement strand
ATCAACGCCAGCTTGGCATTGCGAAACCGCAGTTTGTCCAAATCGGTTTTAATGACATCACCTTTACCTGAGGACGCTATTTTAGTGGAAACCCAGCGCACTTCGTCATCCTGTTCAATGTAAATATCCGGGTTGACTAAGGTGACATCTAGCTTCAACTGGCGATTAAAGATGAGTTGTAACAGGTTAAAACCTACTTCCACAGCTTCGACTGCAACCCGATCTGAATCTGTGGGTGTGGCTGGGATAGCTGAAGCCCCAAACTGCACTCCCGTCAACGAAAATTGTGTGACTCTTCCCAGTTTTACCGGACGATTGAGTGTAGTGGTGAGACTTTGTTGTGCCAAAGGTGTTAACTCTGTTTGGACAAAAGTCCACAACCGCCAAATACCGACAATAACCCCTAACAGTAAAAGTCCACCCAAGGCAATGCTACCTCGACTCAACACCAGCAACCACAGACGCTTGCGGATAGGGTAAGGGGAGTGATGATCTTGATTGGGAGATTTAGTCATTCGCTTTCACTGTATTAATTGCCGGATGTCGCTGGCACGCACAAGCATTAACTGACACATAGATTCAGTGTGCCATTTCCAGGATACGCCAACTAAACCCAAGACATCATTAGTAGAGTTATATATTTGCTTCGAGCGATCGCTAAACATAATCCACTATTAGCGATCGCTTGCTTCTTAGTCGGATTATATGGCTTAAGCGACATTGAAGAAGATATACCTCGGCGGGTCGAAGGTGACAGGCGATCGGTAGTTGCATAATTTCCTCATTATATAAAGTCTTACTTTGGCTCCATGCCACAATATTCTTAGGGCGACTTAGCAAAATAAACTAAAAACTCAGTATGCCATCCTCAGTCGATGATCAGGTTTTATACTTTTATGCTAGGCTTTTTGATCTCATATTCTCTGAGCCTTTCCGTGGACGAATATCTGAGTTAAGAAAGCTGAACCCTGTCATTCGTCAGGTCGAGGTTGCCGCAGATGCAGCATCGTCGTCTTTAACTCGTTTTTTTCTCAACCAAAAATTGAGTGAAGCAACTGTTAAGGACATTTTGAGAGGCTTTGCGGCAATAGGTGAGTTACTGGAATTGGAGAACATTGCCAATCCTAACGTCACCACTGAGGAAATTGTTGAAAATGTGCTAAGTCGTCTGCCTTGTCCGCAGACAGTTCAGCAGACATATGGGCCTGTCTATCGTTTAGCACTTTACACCGTAGTGCAGGTGTTAATGCTAGTTGGGCCAGTCATGGCGGAGTGGCAAAAGCTTAAGTTCTCCAGCACCTTTGAGTTACCTGGGAGAGTAGTCAACAAACTGAATGAAATCAGTAACCAAATTGATGCTCAGGGTAAGTCAGGGCAAGCTGGAGCAGATGAGAGTTATGAACTTCAATATCGTGACTATCTGCTGCAACGGTTCCATCGGGTTGAAGCGGGAACAGTGCGAATGACCACCAATTTAGATGTGGACTTGCGTGAGTTATTTGTCATGCCTCGTGTAGTGGTGCAAAAACTTTCTCAAGATGCAGATGATGCGGAGGCTAATGCTTCAGTATCTTTGATGAGTTTAGCAGCAGCACGTCGGCTCTATGGAGAGCGCAATAACCATGATGAAATGCTCCAGCAAAGAACAAAAGGAGAAGAACCAGAGGAGAAGTTACCACCTACTGCCCTTGAACAGGTGAAATGTTCAGATCGTAATGTAATTGTTGGTTTGCCGGGTGCAGGTAAGTCTACTTTTTTCGAGTGGTTGCAAGTCAAGCTAGCTTCAGTTGAAGAAAAGTTTATCTTGGGGGATCAGCAAGCAATTCCACTACTGCTACGGGTGCGGCAACTCGATTTACAGAATCTACCTAGAGGGGCAGCTTTAATTGAAAAGGCAACTGCCAGTAAAGACCGGGCTGATTTAATGCCGGATGGTTGGATTGAGCGACAGATGCAGGCGGGTCGTGTCTTGTTTATGCTGGATGGTTTGGATGAAACAGAACCAGAACTGTGGGATAAATACTTGATTCCCTGGTTATTTGATTTACTAAGAAGATATCCAAAGTGTCATTATCTGATTTCGTCTCGTCCTGTAGGTTATCCGCCTGGTCTACTTCACCAGATGAAATTCATCGAGTGTAATTTGTTGGACTTTAATGAATCTCAAATCCAAGAGTATACCCGTCACTGGTGTACTGCCATACGTTTAGCTAGGAATGAATCTGAAACTGAGGCACGACGGGAAGGTGAAGGAGATGGAAACCGGATTGTTGAGAATTTTAAAGACCATTCTTACATTCGCAATCTGGCTCGTAACCCTCTGATGCTTTCGGCTATTTGCCTGGTTAATTACTTTGAAGGAGGTAGTCTGCCAGAAGACCGCGCTCTGCTGTATCGGCTTTGTGTTGAGGGATTGCTCCATAACTGGGATCAGCGACGCGGAATTCATTCTGAGTTTGGCTTTGACGAAAAGCTTCGCACTTGCCGTGAAGTAGCTCTAGTAATGCAGGCAGAAGACCGGGCTGAGTATGATGCAGTTCAGGTACAAGAAATTTTTGCAATGGTTTTGGGAGATTCAGAACGGGCTGCTAAACTGCTGGAACATATTCGCTATCGCACTGGTTTATTACTGGAACGTCGCCCAGGTATCTTTGGTTTTGCCCATCTTACGTTTCAGGAATATTTAGCAGCAAGGGCTGTACATGAGGGCAATCGGCTTGGTGTGGATAAAGAGCAGTTAGTGCAAGAACATGATGATGGTCGCTGGAAGGAAGTTATTGCCCTTTACTCTGGTTTAGCAACTAAGCCTGCTGTGCGTGATTTAATTGAACAATTGATAACCCAACCTGATACAGAGTCTCTATCTGAAGTTCTGACAGAAGCCTACCTCTCAGCAGGTTTAGAACTAGCTCAAGATCAAGATTTGCGTCGGCGAGTATTAGAGCGAGTAGCGATCGCGCCAGCAATTTCCTTTGGAAGACAATCATTAAGTCGATTTCCACAAAAAGAAGTTACACCTCTTGCCAATGCGCTTGTTGGTAGTATTAAAAGTAATATTAGGCTCAGTGAATCTTACAGATTCTTATCTTTAAATCCAACAATAGTAAATATAAAACTTCTGTTAGAAAAGTTAAAAACATGGCAAGATAAGAATCCATTCCAACTCTCAGAAATAGTTTATCTTTTACATAAAACTGCACCTGATGAAATATTAGCTAAAATAGCAAAAATGACGGATTTATACGCCTCAGTTGGCCCTAATTTTAGGGATACTGAAGTTTACCATTCTCAAGCAGAGATTGCTTTGATAGGGCTATCATCTCGTGATTTTGACAGCAGACAAGTTACAGAAGGCTTTACGGCAGTTTTTCGCATAGTTATAAGTGTATTCTGTAGTTCAGAAAGTCTTTCATGGGGTACTTTACATTCATTTGAAAGCCTTTTGAGAGGAGAACTAACAGAATTATCGACTCTTCAGAATCCCGAAAAAAAGCAGGAGTTTGCATTATTAGCAAGAAAATTGGCCACCCATCTCAAGAGGGTGAAGCTGGAAACAGAACCAATAGAAGTTCGTCCGAGAGCCATAAAAGCCTTAAACAATTGGGCAAACTTACTTGAAGGCGTGAAACCTGAAGAAAAAACATCACGTAAGTCTGCATCCGTTAAAACCCAAACTAACAAACCTAAACCTAGAAAGAGGTAAATTACCTTGAGTAGTGAGTCAAAAATATCCCCTGCCTTTGAGCAATTTCTTGCCGACACTAGCGAAGATGACAAGCGAGATGCAATTGTTATCTACCAAGCACCGCCAATTGAAGGTTTACCCTTACGTGGTCGCTTACGAGAACTAAAACGACGATTAGATGAAGTAAAAGAACAGGCACAACTTCAAAAAGCAGTCGAACAAAAGGTTATCGCTAACTACCAAGAAGCTAGCCGTGATTTGGGTTACACAAAGCAACCGCTCAAAACCTCCTCTATTGGTACTGGTACACTGCCTGTAGCCACTATCGAAGTTACTCGCAAAACCCTTAAAACTTTAGCAGCACAACCTGGTGTTGTCGCTGTTCTCCCAAATCAAAAAATTCACCTCATCCGACCTCAAAAAGTTGAATATTCAGCACTGATTGAGCAGGAAAACCAAGATAATCTGACTTGGGGTTTAAAACAACTTGAAATTCCTCAACTCTGGCAAAAAACAAAAGGACAGGATATTAATGTTGCAGTCCTTGATACAGGGGTTTATGCTGCTCATTCAGCCCTCAAAGATCGTGTCAAAGATTTTATTGTTATCGATCCACTGGGACGACGCATCAAGTCAGAGCCAGCCTTTGATTGTGGGCAACATGGCACTCATGTTTGTGGAACGATCGCAGGTGGTCAAACTCCAGAAGGTATTTCTATTGGCGTTGCACCCCAAGCAAATCTGTTTGTTGCAGGTGTACTAATTGGCGATGCTACCTTGCGAACCTTAATGGAAGGAATTGCTTGGGCAATTGAAAAAGGGGCAGATATTATTAATATGTCTCTGGGCTTGAACTACTATGAGCCTCTGTTTGCCGAAATTCTGGAAATTTTGCTCAATCAGTATGGCATTCTGCCTGTGGTAGCCATTGGTAACGAAAATCACGGTAACAGTAGTTCCCCTGGTAATGCTTACAATGCTTTCTCCGTGGGTGCAGTGGAGAAGATTGAGCCTAGTGGTGTTGATGTCAGCTTCTTTAGCAGTGGTGCAAGTCTTGTTTTTCCTGGACAACCAAATAATTTGGTGACTAAGCCTGATATTGTTGCCCCTGGTTCTCAAATTTACTCATGTATTCCTCCCACCAAAGGCCCCGACGGTACTTATGAGTACAACTTTATGGATGGTACTTCAATGGCAACTCCTCATGTTGCAGGAGTCGCTGCTTTACTAATGGCAGCAAATCCAACTGCACCCGCAACCGATATAATAAGAGTACTCAAAGAAACCGCTTATCATCCAAATGGTTCTCCACTCCGACCTTGTAACCGCTGGGGAAATGGATTAATTCAACCTGTTGAGGCATTAAAAACACTCACCCAAACATAACTGGGGGTAAGCACGATGCATAGGCTTGATGCACCCAATCCAAACAAGGTTAGCCCTGAGTTTGCATCTCGGTTAACAAATCTTGAACCTCAACAAAAAGTCCGTGTAATTGTCTTACTTCAGGTTGAAGATGCTCAAAACTTGACAAATAAGCGTCAATCACGTAATGAGCGCCAAGCTGTAATCAAAGCTGTGCAGAAGTCGGCAGAACAGGCTTTAGGAAACATTATTGGAATTATCCAAAACTTTGACGGGCGATCGCTGACCGAACATCCTGACTTGTTGGGTTCTATTCCACTTGAAATTACAGTCGCTGGTGTCAATGCCTTGGCTGAATCTGAGGCAGTTAAAGCTGTAATAGAAGATCAATCTATTTACCCAATATCCAGAAAATAAGCAAAATAATCACCTTACCAGAGCATTGAGGCAGTAGCGATCGCCTATCTCGCTTTTACTTTCACCTGGTTCGAGTGTGCCCAATTTATGCATCTAGCTTAGTGGTCACTCAGTTTCTTTGGAGTATCCCATTGTCTTGAAAGAACTGCACCTTAATAATGCTGTAATCATCTGTTTATTGTTTTGCTAGGCAACACCCAGTCTCAGCCAGAGTCAGAATGGACACCACAAATGTCAGCGGAGTTTCAGCAGCGTTCCCAAGAAGCAATTACTTAACTCGCAGGTAAAAACTATGGGAATACAGCCTTCGAGAATGAAAAGAGATCCTACCCTAGAGCGATGATGGATTTTCTTGCGGGTAATCGAGAAAAAGCGATCGCTTTTCTGCAATCTGAAGACGTTGATGCTTCAAGAAATGCTCACACCTTGGGAATTGACTTTTACTCTGGCTTTACCCTCAAAGGGCAAGTCCGAAAATACTTCTACTTTGGTAAATATCTTGACCCAAATTATCGCCAGCGCATGAAGAAAGCGATGGCGATTTGGACTGAAAAAGACCCACTGACACGTACCTTTCTTAGCCCTCGAAAATTTTGGTCGGCTTCAACTGATAACTGTGATACTTGGGTTGACTGCCGCAATACTGATAATTTAAAAGCAATGCGGGAAGTAGCAGTTTATTTATTTGCTGAAGAAACAGGCAACGAAGAGACACGCAAAATATATAAAGAACGTATCCATCGCAATGTTCGCACTCTCTACCAAATTGGACAAGGTGAATGGGATTCGGAAAACTACTTGGGACACGCTGTTACTACTTATGTAAATCTCTACGATTTCGCATTAGACCCAGAGGTTAAATCTCTGGCTAAATCTGCACTCGATTGGTTTTTCACTGAAGGCGCTTTGAAATATTGGCGGGGTGGTTTTGGTGGGTCCTCTAAACGCGATTATAGTCAGGGGAACTGTATTTGGTGTTCTCTGGCAACTCATGAATTAGGTCTATATTTTGGGGATTCACCGATGGCAGATCCCAAACCAGATGCCGACGAAGTACACCTAATTACCAGCAGTTACCGTCCACCAAAAGCTATTGTTGCCTTAGCACACAAGGAATTTAAAAAACCTCTAGAACTACTAAATTCCAAACCAACTTACGAAAACTGGAAACCAGGAGGAGACGCAGCACCCCAGTTTTACGAAACCCTTTATTTTGGTAACACGTTTCAACTGGGGACATTAGCTCAAGGTTCTGGCGGGGACTGGAATGGTTTTAAAATGATGGCGTTCAATACTAAGCGGGGGGTGGATTACTTAATCGCAGCTACCGGAACCTGACTTTTCCCGTTAAGTCTCTGTTGCAAGCTGCAAACCCTCACAGAGGTCGTGTAATTTTAACCAACCTCATCCTTGACTTCAAGCAAAACCAATTGACATTGCACGTTCATTCAATCGGCGATCGCCTAACTCACAAGTCGCAAAATTTTTCTCCCACCAGTCCAACATGATTTGTCGCCTCTGATACCACGCTTGGCTTATTTTACTGCAAACCTTCTAATTTGCCCTAAATCCTTTGTGAGCAAGCTTTTCAAGACTTAACGGGAAAAGTCAGATTGATCTACCTATTGTTCTTCAAAGCCTTCAATCTACGTCCTTCTGGGCATCTAACAGTTTGTATCAGAAGTTGTTAGATAAGCACTCCTAGAAACTCTTAATATTTTTGTCTCCGCATCACTTGTACTATATAAATTTATTGGAGAAGAATGCAGAATTTAGAATTCAGAAGTCAGAATCAAAACGCTCGCAGACCCGCCACTGATTTAAGACCCAATTATTAATCCACTTTTTCGGTTAGAATTCAGAATGAATTCTGATTCCTGACTCCTGAATTCTGTTTGATAAACTCGCCCATCTGCTGCACCTTTGGCTTTCAAGTTCGCACGAATTTTTAATTCTACTTCCAAATAAAGGCGTACATTATGTACGCCTCTATAGCTGATTTATTTGTTGCCAAGATTGTTGAAAAATAGTCTACCTCAATATATTTTAGTTAAAAGAGCTTGAGAATAGATTAGGATCTAAATCAGTAGGAAATAAGAAAATTTCCTTACCTTCTAGGTTTGCCTTGTGGTACAGCAAAATTGCCTTTTCCAAAAAACAATATTTAATTGGAACCCATCTATCGCTATAAAAGTAGACAGTCACTCGGCTCATTGCATACTCTTTCAATGGTACTGGAAGGTACAAAGACGAGTCCACAATTTGAACCTCACTTGTTGAGTCCATACTTTGAACCTCATCTGTTAAGTATATTTACTCTTACTCATCCCTTTTATCACTTTCACTTATCCAGATGATTTTTAGTAACTATCTTAAGACCTAAACTATGAACCTCAAAGGTTCATAGTTTAGGTCTTTGATCCCTGCGAGCAAGCCTTAAAAGCCAACACTCAGATTGACGACTCCTTGAACATCCCTCGCACTGAACAACCTGCGGTTATTACCGTTTAGGGATGTCTTCGTCGCCGTCCGCTCCCTATCCCCACCTTATGAGTACATTGAAGGTGGGGACTTCCGCGACACGTTAAAATCCTGCCAAACGATGCGAAGTTATCAAACTCAAGGATGATGAGTAATTAGCAACTAAATTGACAAAATGACTCTATAAAGAGTGGTATTTAAGCGATAGACAGCGCTCGCAAAGGATAAGGGGCATGATTAAATCTTGGATGGTGATTGGGGGTGTGGCTTTTTTAGTTGCCTTGGCAGCTAACGTGATTACGCCTAGCGATCGCCTATGGTTCAAGCGCTTACAACGACCGAGATGGCTAACTTTTGAGGGCGCGATTCCAATTATCTGGATTGTAATATTTATTTGCGGTGCTTGGTCAGCTTATATTGTCTGGGAAAAAGACCCAGGAAGCACCTCAACCCGGTTAATCATGGGTTTATATCTGCTTTTAGAAATTGTGACCATTGCCTATACGCCCGTAATGTTTAAGCTTCGTAGTCTAAAAGTGGGTACAGTTATAGGTGGCACAGGTTTGCTCATTAGTGCTTTATTGATACTTGCAGTCTTAGGTTTTTCTGGTTGGGCAGCACTTTTACTACTTCCTTATTTACTCTGGAGTCCCATTGGTACTTATACCACTTGGCAGATGGCTACTCTCAATCCTCAAGATGCCTAAGATTCGCACCAGCGAATGATTCAATTTATGCCCAAAATTGTCAAACTTGCAGTGTATGACTTGATAAAATACACAAAGCTTGAGTGCATTATGATTCCATCTTGGATAATAATTGGGGCTGTAACTTTTTTCGTCGCCCTTGGTAGTTTCTTGATTACGCCGCGTGATGTTAAATGGTTTGCACACTTAAGTCGCCCTCGATGGCTAGTTTTTGAGCCACTAATTCCAATTATCTGGACTGTAATTTTTATTTGCGGTGCAGCTTCAGCAAATGTTGTCTGGCAAAAAAATCCAGGAGGCATAATTACCTGGCTATTAATGGGTTTGTACCTCCTGGTGGAAATGATCACCGTCGCCTACATACCTGTAATGTTGAGGTTTCGCAGTCTCAAAGCTGGGGAAATTCTTGGGCTAATGGGTTTGATTTCAGGCGTTGTCCTCGGAGTCTGCGTTTTGCCGATTTCTGGACTGGCGGGGCTGTTACTCCTTCCTTATTTAGTTTGGACTCCCATTGGTACTTACACCACTGACGAGTTAAAGGAAATAAATCCTCAAGACGCATAGAGTCAATAGCAATGTATTTTCCTTCCCCTGCCCTGTCCCTCCAGGGCTGTTTCATTCCTTAAATTGCCTCATTTTCCATCTCCCTCCTCTTCTTTGGCAGTACGATATAAACGCAAAGCTATATCGCCACGGGTGGATGTGCAATGATGCTTGTACGTCAAACTTTTTCAAAGCCTGATATTCAACTTTCTTACTTAGAGTGGAACCAAGGTCAAGAACCTTTGCTGCTGTTGCACGGTTTAGGCGACCATGCTTTAGTATGGTCTAGTTTAGGAGATTACTTGGGGGCAGACTACCACATAGTTGCGCCAGATATGCGCGGGCATGGCCAAAGTAGTAAGCCTGAGAGAGATTATAGTTTTGAAAGTGCGATCGCAGACCTTGAAGCACTCATGGATCATCTCGGATGGACTTTTGCCCATATTGTAAGTCACTCGTGGACAGGCAAACTAGCCGCAATCTGGGCAAGACAAAACCCAACGCGTTTACGCAGTATAATTCTCGTCGATCCGATTTTCATTTGGAAAATGCCCAGCTTTCTCCGGGTAACTTTTCCAATGTTGTATCGCTTCTTGCCTTTTCTCAAGAGCATGGGCCCCTTTGCCAGTTATGAAGAAGCCGAACAACAAGCACGGCAATTAAAGCAATATCAAGGATGGAGTTCCTTACAGCAGCAAGTTTTCCAAGCCGGAATAGAACAAAAACCCGATGGTACTTGGGGCAGCAAATTTACTATAGCTGCCCGCGACGGAATTTTTGAGGAAGTCATGCAAGTGCCTGGTTTTACAATCTCCCTTCACACCCCTGCCCTCTTCATCCAGCCAGAACAAGGTTTAAACCGCCAAGATTGGCAAATCCAACCCTACAAAACCCATCTTAAAAACTTACGCATCTGCCAAGTTCCCGGCAATCATTGGCCGTTTTTGACACAACCAGAAGCATTTAACCAAACAGTAGCAGCTTTCCTCGCAGAACACAGGTAAAAAAAATGGCATTGCTGAATCAAAGGATGAAATCATGTATTTCCCTTTGCGTCTTTGCGCCTCTGCGTGAGACATTCATCCCGCAACCATCCAACACCAAAAAAATCTCTTAATTATTTAGACGGGATTATCAAACGGGAACAGAAGAATTAATAGTAGCAATGTCTACGTTCCCTTTTTAGTGACAGATAAGCCAGTCATGAGCCTTTGTATCAATCCCGTTTGCCCTAAACCAAATCACCAAAATAATGATCAAAACCGCTTTTGTCAAAGTTGTGGTTCGCATCTGGAATTGCTGGAACGCTATCGAGTGACGTACCTGTTGAGCGACAAAACTGGGTTTAGTAAGGTTTATGAGGCATACGAACAAGATACACCCAAAATCCTCAAAATACTCAAAGAGGATCTATCAGGCGATGCCAAAGCAATAGAACTATTTCAGCAAGAGGTAACTGTACTAGGACAACTGAACCATCCCGGCATTCCCAAAGAAGATAGTTACTTCCAGTATCAAACCCGAAATGGTTTGGTGTTGCATTGTATTGCAATGGAAAAAATCGATGGATTGAACTTAGAAGAGTGGCTAAAGCAGCAGAATAGCCCCATTTCACAAGAACAAGCTATGGACTGGTTGAAACAACTGGTAGAAATTTTAGATTTAGTGCATAGCAAGCATTACCTACATCGAGATATTAAGCCATCTAATATCATGATTCGCTCGCCCCTTGATAAAGAAGATTGGGGAGAGCTAGTACTGATTGATTTTGGCACCGCCAGTGAAATCACCAAAACCTACCCAGAGCAACTCAGCAACGGCGACGGAATGATAGCACTGATGTCATCTGGCTACAGCGCCCCAGAACAAATGAATGGTCAAGCTGTACCGCAATCAGATTTCTTTGCCTTGGGACGCACATTTGTATTTTTACTCACGGGATACCATCCTTTGGATATGTATGATATCCAGCACAATTTGTTGCACTGGCAAAATCATGTCATCGATATCTCACCCTTACTGTTGAATTTAATTGATTGGCTAATGGCATCGGATATACAAAAGCGTCCCGCCAATGCCCAGGAAATTTTGCAGTGCTTAGAAGAAGTTGAAAAACAACTAATAGAAACTAATGTAGAAACCTTTAACATTGAACAGTTTCCTCTGGCAAATCCTAAAACTTTGTCAACCCTATATCAGCAGCAAGAAAAAGTGCCGCTACTAGAATTTTTTGCAGCGCTGCTATTGACATTAGGATTACTTAGTATAGTGGCTTTAGCAACGCGGACATCAAAATTTTCTTTGATGCCAAATTACGGACAATCTCCAGAAAGGAAAGGTAAGATTGATTATTTTCCTTATCAAGAAGGTAGAGATAGTCAGGGGAGGATAGCCGAATTTAATATCGCTGTTTTATCAGTAGAATATAAATGGCTTGTAGGTAGCAATTTTCAAATTAAATATAAAAATGATGAAATTATTAGTCTTGACCTTTTAAATTTGAACCTAGAAAAAGAAGGTATAGAGAAGATAATGGAAGTTCCCACTGAAATTATCTCTGTAGGTACAGCTTCTTGTAAAGGTGATATAGCAGTTCAAGAACGTCTGGCTTTAGAACGTTCTAAGCAAATAAGACTTTTAGTTAAAAAACTATTTATTAATATACCAAGTATTAAAGGCGATCGCTTATTAAATTTAGGTCAATTTCAACGGAGTGATTGTCAGGCAAAACAAGATTTAACTACATATCAGAGAAGCATTATAATTATTGGCGTAAAAAAACAATCAGCAGGTTTAAATCTAGATGAAGCGCTACGAGATAGGTTAACAAAGAAACCTTTTGCTGATTTTAAATTGGAAGATTATTCTTTGGGAGCGGTGGATAAGTTTAAGACAATACCGAGTAATTTATAAAATCTCTAGCAAAGTACATCAGTGCATAGGCATAGGCGATCGTAGATATCGCATCTTTAACTATAAACTACTACAATAGTCATTTACTTCCTTATGGTTAAAGCCGCAGATATTAGCACCAAGCGATTAATTAGCCTCGCACCCGAAAATTGGGTAAAGTGGGTAACACAGATTCCTGATATTGTATGTGGTGAAATTCTCAACTCCGAATTCCAGTGGATTAGCCGTGAGAGTGATGTATTAGTCCGCGCCACCAGTCCAAAATATGGCGAATTTCTTGTACTCAACGAGTTACAATTGCGCTATAAACCTGAAATGCCCAAACGGATGCGGGCTTACACAGCACTGGCAGAAGAAAAGTACAATTTGCCTACTTATCCAGTATTGGTTAACATCCTCAAAGAAAGTGATGTTGAAATTCCCACCAGCTATGAATCGCAATTTGCAGGTTTACAGGCGCGTCAAGACTACCGCGTTATCAACCTTTGGCAAGTCGATGTGGAAATCGTTTTTACTCAACCTGTTCCCTGCTTGCTTCCCTTTGTCCCAATTCTCAAGGGAGGTGCAGAAGAATCGACTGTACAACGGGCATTGCAAATTCTTCGCGCCGATGAGCAATTGAGCCAGTTAGAAATTGTTATGGCTTTTTTTGCTACCTTCGTATTAGACAGCGCTTTAGTTCAGCAAATCATGAGGTGGGATATGGCAGTGTTACGCGAATCTCCCTGGTATCAGCAAATTTTTAGAGAAGGGGAACAACGAGGACGGCAAGAAGAGATGCTTTTAGGTATTGAACTCGCTTTAGAGATAAAATTTGGCGTTGAGGGATTACAAGTGATGCCAGAAATATCTCAAATTTCTGATTTAGATAGATTAAAAGCAATTCAACAGGTAATTAAGAGCGTGAATACTCTAGATGAATTACGGGAATTGATTTGAAATAATGGAACTTTCTTGAGTTTGGCAAATCATGAGGTGGTATATGTCAGTGTTTGAGAAATCTTTCTTTTATCAAGAAATTTTCAAAAAAGGTTATAAAAAAGGTTGGCGAGAAGGTTTTCTACCTGAACTTGAATGTGCTTTAGAGAGAAAATTTGGCTGCGAAGGATTAAAACTGATGTCAGAAATCTCTCAAATTTACGATTTAGAACAATTAAAGGCAATTTACCGAGGCGTATTAAAGATGAATACTTTACATGAAGTGAATGAACTCATCCGCAGCCTTCAAATTTCCTCAACTTAGCCAAACTCTGGGGTGATAAATTTCCTAATTATGAATTATAAATTGTTCATGCTCCCATCCCAGAATACCGCTTCAAACCTGCACGCCAAAGCAAGCGATTTGCACCTAAAAACACCAACATCCAACCCACCATTGACCCAAATCCTTGCCCTACATCCACGGGTAGCCCTACCAAAAGACTCGCAGGAAAATTAATCAAATAGGGAAAAGGCGTAAACATTACTATTTTCCGCACATTTTCTGGAAAGACTTCTAAAGGTGCTATCAAACCAGATAAAAATAGATAAAATAACAACCAGAAATTTTCTAAAGCGCTGGCCCGTTCTGTCCAAAAGGCAAACATGGCAAAGGTGTACTGAATCACAAACCGCAAAGCAAAAGCTAACACCGCCGCTAATGTAAACAGCAAAAATCTGTCTAAACTTGGTATCCAAAAAGCTTGGGGATAAAGAATAAAAAATAATCCCACTAATGGAAAAGCAAAGGTTAACCGAGCAAATCTTTCAGCAATATGTCCCGCAACATGATGCCATACTGGGTCAAGTGGTTGTAGCAACTTGGGTGAAAGCTTGCCTTCCACTACCTCTCTTTCAAAGTCCCAAATTACCCAAACAACTGTGAGTTGCCTAATAATGAAAACCGTAATGAAGTAACGAGCAAAATCCACAGGTGATAGCCCAAACTGCCCACCTTGTGATGCTTGTATCCAGATACCCATGAGGATAATCGGCAAAGACCCAGCCAAAACCCATAAAATTAGTTCTGCTCGATACTCAACCATATAGGCGTAATATATTAACAATAAAGTTACGGCTTTTCTAATAATCCGCTTCATTTATTCACTTCCCGCTACAAACATTACCCACTCTTGTAGAGACGCGATTAATCGCGTCTCTACTGTACGACACCTGCCTGAAAAACTCGTCCAATCACTTCTTCTACAGGCGGTTCGGTGACAGTTAAATCAATTACCTCCAAATTTGCCAAAATCTCAGAAACAGTACGGGTGAGCGCCTCTCTCGACACCATAAAATGCACCGATCGCCCTTCTAAGAGTTTTACGTCTCCATAGGTCATGAGTTTTTCTATCGGTAGAGGCTGTGCTAACTCTATGTAGACTTCTCGGTAGGGAGCAAAACGTTCTAGCAGTCCATCTAAGCTACCGTCATACATCAGCTTTCCCTCGTGAATTAACAGCACCCGTTGACATAAAGCTGTGATGTCAGCCATGTAATGACTCGTCAACAGCACTGTTGCTTGATAACGCTGATTGTACTCGCGCAAGAACTCGCGCACTGCTGCTTGAGCATTTACATCCAATCCCAGCGTTGGTTCATCCAAAAACAATACGTGAGGATGATGCAAAAGTGCTGCTAACAATTCTGCTTTCATTCGCTCACCTAAAGACAGTTTCCGCACTGGTTGAGTAAGTTTACCTTCCAAGGAAAGCATCTCTGTTAATTCCCCCACCCGTCGCTGGAACTCTTTATCAGAAATGTTGTACACAGCAGCGTTAATTTTTAAAGAATCTAGCGCTGGTAAGTCCCAAATTAGCTGCTGCTTTTGCCCCATTACCAAGGTAATTTTTTGCAAAAATGCTTCTTTACGATTAAACGGAACTTGTCCAGCTACTCTGACAGTACCGCTAGAAGGATGAATCAACCCCGTGAGCATTTTGAGTGTGGTGGTTTTACCAGCACCATTTGGCCCCAAAAACCCCACGATTTCACCAGGGGCAATTTCAAAGGAAACATCCTGGACTGCTTTAATTGAGCGGTAGGTGCGGCGAAAAAAGTGGGTGATTGTGCCTTTAAAACCCGAATTTTTAACTGCTACTGGATAAGATTTACTCAGATTTTCAGCAATGATGATTGACATATTTTTTATATTAGAACCACAAATCTAAGTGAGCAAGAATAAATCAAACTATATTATGTAATGCAAAATTAATTAAATTGGATCTTAGTAAGGGCTTCAGCCCTTACTACAAACCTTTAATTATTCACGCCTACGAACTCATGCAGGGCACAACATATTAGGTTTTACCGTAAACGTCCCGATCGCAATGTACTAATAATTAACCAAAAACCCAATAAACTAGCGACTGCAAACAGGATGGTGCTTAAAAAAGATAGCTGATTTGTCTGCGCTCTGGTAGAAATAATTGCCGCACCCATAATCAGCGAACCCACTAAAATACTAAAAGATAGTCGGTTAGCCGCATCGTCCATAGTGCGCCGCACGCCATCTAATCCTCGCAGTGATAGATTCCACTGTAAGGTTTCCGAAGTAACTCGGTCTAACAACAATTCGATTTGGCGGGGAGATTGGAGAGACAGACTTTTAATATCTAAGGCTGTTCTGAGGAGCGATCGCACTGGATTATCTCCTACTAACTGGCGGCGAAATAAGTCTGTAATTAATGGTTTGACTTCATCAAAAAAGTTAAGCTCTGGGTTGAATGTCCGCGCCACACCTTCTAAATTTGCTATGGTTTTGGCATACAAACCCATATTACTAGGCAACCTAATTTTATTGTTGCGGGCAACTTGTAAAACTTCATAAATTATCTGACTGAAGTTTATTTGCGTTAGGCTGACGTTGTGATATTTTCGCAACATGCGATCGTAATCATTTTCTAACCGCGACAAAATTACTGGTTGAGCAGAATCTGATAGCTGCAAAGTTAACTGAGCGCACCTTTGAGCATCTAAATCAACGATCGCTAACAACATTTCTGTTAATATCTGCTGTGTGCGGGGATCAAGTCTTCCCACCATCCCACAGTCTAAGAGGGCAACACGACCATCTCTGAGATAAAACAAGTTTCCTGGATGGGGATCAGCGTGAAAAAAGCCATCAATATATAGTTGTTGAAAAAATACCCGAAATAACAAAGTAGTTATTTCTTTCCGCTCTACAGCAGGGTCTTTACCATTGTTATTACTGTTCAAATCCGCCGACAGGAACGGCACCCCATCCAGCCATTCCATCACCAGTAATTTTTCTGTAGTTAATTCCCAGTTAATTTCCGCAACCACTATTTGTGTCGGATCAAACCAACGACTTTTAGATAAGTTGCGCCGCAGTTGGTCTGTAAAACCTGCTTCCCGTTTAAAATCTAACTCAGCTTCTAAGGCTTTAGTAAATTCTTCGGCGATAGATTTGATTTCGTAGGTTTGCCCAAAGTCAGTACGCGCCACTAAATCGGCAATACCTTGAATTAAAGCAATATCTTGGGCAATAGTAAGATCAATTCCCGGACGTTGCACTTTCAAAGCGACTTCTCGGCCATCTGCTAATGTAGCTCGATGTGTCTGGGCAATTGATCCCGCCGCTACTGGGATAGGGTTAACTGTGCTGAAAGTTTCTGCTAGTGAACGTTTTAATTCTTTGCGGAGGACTATTTCTACCTCTGACCAAGGAACTGCTGGTACTTCGTCTTGTAAAGTTGATAATTCTTCAATGTAAGCGGCGTTAAGTAAGTCGGGGCGGGTAGAAAGTAGTTGACCGAGCTTAACATAAACTGGGCCCAAGTCTATCAGGATATTTTTTAAAACCGCAGGTGTAGGTAGCTGGGGTTCATCAGCTTTGCCACCAGTAAGTAGCCTTCGCATATAGTCCCAGCCATTGCGAAGGAATACTTCCAGGATTTCTCGTTGACGGGGAACAGTTTGGGTGAGGAACATTTTGGGGAAGGGGG
>NZ_WBKM01000364.1 GCF_015714725.1 Nostoc sp. WHI | reverse complement strand
CCCCACTCCCCACTCCCCTCATAATATTTATGACCAAAGAACAAAATTGGAGTCCACGGTTTGAATCAGCGTTGCATCCGGCGATCGCGCGTTTTAATGCCAGTATCGGTTTTGATATTGAATTAATAGAATACGATCTGACTGGTTCTCAAGCTCATGCCAAAATGCTCGCTCACACGGGCATTATCTCCCCAGAAGAAGCAGAGCAATTGGTTGCAGGTTTAGAACAAATTCGCCAAGAGTACCGTCAGGGAAGATTTCACCCTGGTGTCGATGCTGAAGACGTACATTTTGCCGTTGAAGGACGACTGACAGAAATTGTCGGCGATGTGGGTAAAAAGCTGCATACGGCGCGATCGCGTAATGATCAAGTTGGCACCGATACCAGACTCTACCTCCGCGACCAAATCCAACAAATTAAAGGCCAATTGCGAGAATTTCAAGGTGTTTTACTGGATATAGCTGAACAGCACGTTGAAACTCTGATTCCTGGTTATACGCACCTACAACGCGCTCAACCCGTGAGTTTAGCTCACCACCTCTTGGCATACTTTGAAATGGCGCAACGCGACTGGGAACGCCTGGGTGATGTTTCTCGCCGCGTGAATATTTCACCTTTGGGGTGTGGTGCTTTAGCTGGAACTACTTTCCCCATTGACCGCCACTACACAGCTAAACTCCTGGATTTTGATGATATTTATGCTAACAGCCTCGATGGAGTGAGCGATCGCGATTTTGCGATCGAATTCTTGTGTGCCGCTAGCTTGATCATGGTTCATCTCAGCCGTCTTGCAGAAGAAATCATTCTTTGGTCAACTGAAGAATTCCGCTTTGTCACTCTCAAAGATAGCTGTGCTACTGGTTCCAGTATCATGCCCCAAAAGAAAAACCCCGATGTACCAGAATTAGTGCGAGGGAAAACGGGGCGTGTATTTGGTCATCTTCAGGCAATGTTAGTGATTATGAAGGGGCTACCCCTGGCATATAACAAAGACCTACAAGAAGATAAAGAAGGTCTATTTGATAGCGTTAACACAATCAAAGCCTCTCTAGAAGCAATGACGATTTTGCTCAGGGAAGGCTTGGAATTTCGTACTCAGCGTTTGGCGCAAGCCGTGACGGAAGATTTTTCTAATGCTACCGATGTCGCAGATTATTTGGCAGCACGAGGCGTCCCTTTCCGGGAAGCCTATAACCTCGTGGGTAAAGTAGTAAAAACTAGTATTGCCGCAGGTAAGCTCCTGAAAGATTTGAAATTAGACGAGTGGCAACAATTCCATCCAGCATTTGCAGCAGATATTTATGAGGCGATATCCCCCCGTCAAGTTGTGGCAGCCCGCAACAGTTACGGTGGTACTGGGTTTGTACAGGTCAGCAAAGCGCTCATAGCTGCCCGCGCTCAAATCGCTATCGAGTAATAAATAAGGGCGCACATTTGTTTGTACGCCCTAAAAACTAAATAAACTAAATAACAAGGATTGAGGTAGGCAAGCAGCTTATTCAGTATCAGCTGCTGCTGCGCCTTCTTCTTCTTCACTCTTCGGTGGTCTTTGTTGGAACCTTCTCTGCATTCTTCCTGTCGTAGTCCGTTTACGAAACTTCCGGGCATACGCCTGGTTCCGTAGCGCCTTTTCTTTTTTCGGGTTACGGCGCTTGGCCATGTTCACCTCATTAATAAACAACAAAAAAGTGGTAACTAGGCATCACATAGGCAATATTAGCTACCAATATTATTGATATACTTGTAGCCTAGTTCAGCACTTAATACGCTTTAAACAGTGTTCTAGTCTACCGTATTCAACATTGCTATGTCAATAAAAATTTAGAATTATGTCTCCGCTAGCTAGACGAAAAATACCCTTTTTTAAATTCAAATAGACAAAAATAGATATAAATTAGCTAACTAGTGTTGTTCTTAGAACAAACCAGTATTATTTATTTAACAAAAAGTTTAATTAGGACTAATTAGGTAATAGTTAGAACATAAGAATCAGCAATTAAATATTAGAATATTATCTAAACATTAAAATTCATAAATTTAGATTTTTTATATTAATTTTTTTAACGGATGCTGAAAAACTAGTATTGATAGCTGGTTTGGGCAAGGCTAATGCTAGCTATAAACTGAAAAGTTTTCTTATTTCAAAATTATGTATATATGAATACAGTGCTTCTATTTAAACTTGATGTTAGAATTAACAATATTCTACGTAAATCGTTAGAATAAAAATCTCAATCCACAAACATTTTTGTATAAAACAAAACTCAACCAAAATTTTATTAGTTGAGTCTATGTAAGTGGTAGGGAAACATAGAATACAACATAGAAATTTTGAAGATTGAACGTTATTGCTTTTTTTCCGGCAGCTGTCCAGTCCACACGTAGCTTGTGGCGTATTGGACAAACAGTATTGGGCATTATATTTCGCCATCCTATTACTGGCACTAGTATCATCCCAATTTTACCCGATGGTCGGATAGTACTGATCCGGCGGCGCGACGATGGTCTTTGGGCACTGCCTGGAGGGATGGTGGATTGGGGAGAAGATATTCCCAACACAGTCCGCCGAGAATTGAAAGAGGAAACCGGACTAGAATTGGTGAACATTAATCGTTTGGTAGGAGTTTACTCCTCACCAGACCGTGATCCTCGAATTCATTCAATTTGTGTTGTGGTTGAAGCCGAGGTGCATGGGATAATGGAGATTAAAGATACTTTGGAAGTCATGGAAATCGAAGCTTTCTCTCTCAATTTCCTACCTTCAGGACAGATGTCTCATGACCATACTCGGCAGTTGCAAGACTACTTAAAAGGCTTGACAACATTGGCATAATAATATTTTGTCATTAATTATTGGTCTTTTGTTAGATACTAATAACTAATGACTATTTATTATGGTGCTAAAAGTTAACTCCTAAATTAAAATGGATACACTATTCCGTAACTCCCGGAGAAAGCTCTCTCAAGGGCTAATATTCTGGCGTGAAGCCGGTGAAAAAACTCCTATAATTTTTTTACATGGTGCTTGGAATGAGAGCAGTCAATGGTTATCTGTGATGGAGTCTGTTGCACAAGATTTTCATTGTTTTGCACCTGATTTATTGGGGTTTGGTGAGTCAGAAAATCCGAATATCCACCATTCGATAGATTTACAAGTAGAGTGTTTAGCTGAATTCCTGCAAGCTGTCAAGCTAGAAAAAGTATATTTAGTCGGGCATTCTCTTGGGGGTTGGATTGCTGCCAGCTATGCTTTAAAGTATCCAGAGAAAGTTGATGGTGTGGTACTGCTAGCACCAGAGGGCGTAGAGATAGCAGGACAAGAACAGTATTGCCAGAAGATGCGGCGATTACTGAGCTATCCACCATTATTAGTTAAATTATTGCGATCGCTCACTCCTTTGACTAAAATCTTAGGTTGGCATGAAAAAATTGCCCAGGACTTGCAACTGCGTCAGGTGCTATTACCGTATCCCATAGGTTGCCAGTTACTTTTCAAGCGACGACAAGCAGAAATTGAGGCGGAATTACTGCAAAAGCGGCTTTACATGATAGATGTCCCAGTTTTTATTTTACAAGGTGGCCAAGATACACCAGATGCTTTAGCCAAGAGTCGGGTTTATGCTCAACTGATACCGAATGTCGAGTTGAAAATGATTGCCCATGCCGGAAATAACTTACCAGAATCTTGTGCTGGGGTTGTGGCGGTTGAAATTCGGGAGTTTATTCAAGGTATTTTGAAAAGCCATAATTTAAACGAATTAAACTAGCTCATTCAGGGTTTGTTGCCAATCCAGTACACATATTCCTTCGCTCTGAAATTAGGTAATTATTCTAAGGAGTTGTAAATAAAATACTATTAATATGTAATTATCAATCTTATGAAATTACAACAATTTGAAAAATATGTCTGATGTTAGCAAGTTAGTTCATAAGTCAGAAATACGCATGATGATGTCAAATAATTTATACATATATTTCAGAAAGGTTTTTAGTTATGAGTTCAGCTAAAGAATATATGGATTTTGAGGAGACGAGCGCATCTATAAAATCTATTTTGGATAAACTATCGAGGATCTCATATAACAGTTTTATACCTTTTGAAACACAGGATGAACTTTTCGTTAATGCAATTGATTTATTAGAGTTAATGGAAAAAGTTTTGACTGAATTCTTCATTACGCATAACTTGAATGAAACACCTATTAAAAAATTTTATGAAAATATTGAACAAGAAGCATATCTTGGAAACAGAGATCAAGAGTTTTTTGATAATGAAGGTTTTGTTACTGCTAATATGATTTTAAATAATCATACTCATTATTCTTTTTATTCTGCATTACATCAAGATTATATCTATAGCATATTTTCGGAATTAGAACTTTTAAAAAAAGCTATAATATCCTGTTTTAGATTAAAAAGAGCAATTATTTTTAGTTGGGAGCGTTATGGCAATACAATCTTAATCAATAAACTAAATCAGCTAAATAATTATGCTATTAGCATAGCAAAGAAGGAAGCTTTTATTAGAAAATTACTCGCTGATTATCCAGAAACTGACAGCCTAAAACTAGTCATCGCTTTTAAAGAAGATCAGTATAATGAGCTAGATGTAAAAATAGAATCAATTGTTTCTTGGGCGGAAACTCAAGATTATCAAAACGAATTCATTTCATTTTTGAAAAACTTAAAAAATCTGCTTACACAGAAGATTGAAGATTTAGGTATAAGTCAGCATCAACTTATGGCTGATTATAAGATTGAACTAATACCATCCTAGAATGCAAATCTCTCAAAAGCAAGACTATACTTAGTGGGGTCAAACGAGCAATGGATACTGTTGGCGAAGTCAAAAAACGCTCATGTTTGGGTAAGTCAATTCAGCGATGAAACGATTGAGAGCTTTTTGAACAGCTTTGTATCCAGGGGCTTACTTGCCTAATTTCAAGCCAAGCAAAATGCGATCGCGTAAAAGCTCAAGTTATACTTGGGAGAAAGCAATTGCTGTTCGCTCCATCAATGCAGCATTATTACTATTTCTCGCATTCCCCAAAATATTGAATTTGGTTCTACAATTAAATGTGCTGCAATTTCAGGATATAAGGCTTGCAGATAGTTTAGTAATAAAGTGCGATCGCCTCCTTTAATTGCAATCTTCCCATCAGGAAATAACTGCCACCATGCTTTAACAAAATCTTGAACTCCAGCTAATAAAGTGTAAATCACTCCACTTTGAATTGCCTCTGTCGTATTGACTGCAAAACGTGGTGGTAGAGACGCAACACTTCCCGTTTCTAATAATGGTAATTGTCCTGTTTGTTGACCGAGAGTTACAAATTGCAAACCTAATCCTGGCAGAATTGCACCTCCAACTAAACACTGATTATCATCCGCAGCCGTAAAAGTCAGCGCTGTCCCAGCATCAATCACCAACATTGGAAAACCCCACGTTTTCCCCGCACCCCACAAAGCTAAAGCACGGTCAATTCCTAGTGTGGGATACATACCTTTAATCGGTACTTGGTCTAAGGTAATAACGCGAATGTTAGGATAAATTTGCCAAATAGCAGTTTGGCTGGGAACTACGGAGGCGAGGAGGAGGGGGCAGAGGAGGAGAGTGTTTGTTAGAAAATCACCTTGATGAGGTAGGAAAATTATCTCTAGCAAATCATCCAGGGTTTGACACTTAGCCAACTGTTGGATGAGAGACTCAGGTAGATGGTCGGTATCCCAAGCTGAGTGAAGCGTCTCGCCAATAAATAACGCCCAATGCAACCGAGAATTCCCAATTTCCAAAGCTAGCCAAATTTCTTCTCTGTGCCTCTGCGGTTTCACACTTTTAACTTTTTTAAGTCAGTCATAGGTTTTTTAATAAAAATTAACATTCAAGCCGTGTAACAATAAAGGTAGAGGAATAAATACTCATTGTGTCAAGGAGGGAGTTATGGTAGCACTCACAGAAAAAACTGAAAAACGGCTCACCATACAGACTGGGGAAATCGCTCAAGAAACGACGGCTATTCGCTCATTAGATTGGGATCGCGATCGCTTCGATATTGAGTTTGGTCTACAAAACGGTACCACTTATAACTCGTTTCTCATCCGTGGGGATAAGACTGTCTTAGTTGATACCTCCCATGAAAAGTTTCGTCAACTATATTTTGATACGCTCATCGGTCTAATCAAGCCAACAGATATTGATTATTTGATTATCAGCCACACCGAGCCAGACCATAGCGGTTTAGTTAAAGATTTGCTGCAAATGGCTCCAGAAATTACCGTTGTTGGTTCTAAAGTGGCGATTCAGTTTCTTGAGGATTTCGTACATCAACCATTTAAGCGCCTGATTGTGAAAAATGGCGATCGCTTAGATTTGGGCAACGGTCATGAATTTGAATTCGTGATTGCCCCAAATTTACATTGGCCGGATACCATTTTCAGCTTTGATCACAAAACCAAAATTCTCTATACCTGCGATGCCTTTGGGTTGCATTATTGCTCAGATAGCACCTTTGATGAAGACTTGGCAGCTATCGAAGAAGACTTTCATTATTACTACGACTGCTTAATGGGGCCGAATGCCCGGTCAGTTTTGTCTGCCCTGAAGCGGATGGGGGAACTAAAAACCATTAGCATGATTGCCACAGGTCATGGTCCATTATTATCTCACAATGTTGAGGAACTAACTGGACGTTACCGCACTTGGAGCCAAACACAAACCAAGGCAGAAGCGGCAGTTGGAATATTTTACGTTTCAGAATACGGATATAGCGATCGCCTTGCTCAAGCAATTGCCAACGGCATCGGTAAAACTGGTGTAGCCGTGGAAATTGTCGATTTGGGATCTGAACTGGATTTACAAGAACTACGGGAACTAGTTAGCCGTTGTGCGGGGCTAATCCTTGGCCTACCTCCGGCTTCTGGCGCTGCTAGCATCCAAGTTGCCCTCAGCACAGTTTTAGGATCTGCCAAAGAAAAGCAAGCTATAGGTATATTTGAAACTGGTGGTGGCGATGATGAGCCGATAGATCCGTTACTGAGTAAGTTTCGGAATTTGGGTCTGACAACGGTTTTTCCAGCGATTCGGATTAAACAAACGCCCACAGAAAACATTTATAAACTGTGTGAAGAAGCCGGTACAGACTTAGGGCAATGGGTAACACGCGATCGCAGTATTAAAAACATGAAATCCCTGGGTGCAGACTTAGATAAAGCACTAGGTAGACTTAGCGGCGGATTGTATATTATTACTGCCAAAAAAGGCGATGTTTCCAGCGCCATGTTAGCCTCCTGGGTTGCTCAAGCTAGTTTTAAACCCTTGGGATTTTCCATTGCAGTAGCCAAAGATAGAGCAATTGAATCACTTATGCAAGTAGGCGATCGCTTTGTTCTCAACATCTTAGAAGAAGGGAATTTCCAACCACTAATGAAGCACTTTTTGAAACGGTTCGCCCCTGGTGCAGATCGCTTTGAAAATGTGAGAACTCAGCCAGCCGAAAATGGTGCCCCCATCCTCAACGACGCCCTCGCCTACATGGAGTGCGAAGTCGTCAGTAGAATGGACTGCGGCGACCACTGGGGAGTATACAGCACCGTCTACGCCGGACGAGTTTCTAAGCCAGATGCACTGACAGCAGCCCATCACCGCAAAGTTGGTAATCATTATTAAGAGAGGGAGTGGGGAGTAGGGAGTAGGGAGTAGGGAGTGGTGTTTCCTAGTTCTTATTTCCCATTACCCTAAAAGCCATGTTGGAAAGCATTATTAAAAAAGTAAATAGGAAGTGGTGATTCCTACTCCCTACTCCCTATTCCCTACTCCCTATTCCCTACTCCCTATTCCCTACTCCCTATGTCAACAAACAAACCCCGTGACGTTCAAGTTTTGCCTATTGCTACAAATACAAGAATACTGCGATCGCGCAGTTGGTCAAGGCTCAGGTTTGAAATTGAATATGCTCTCGCCAAGGGTACAACTGCTAATTCTTATTTAATAGAAAGCGATAAAACTGCCCTCATTGATCCGCCAGGGGAAACATTTACGCAAATTTATTTAGAAGCGTTACAACAGCGTTTCCATGTCGAAGAGTTAGATTATGTAATTTTGGGACACGTCAACCCCAACCGCGCTACAACTTTAAAAGCTTTGTTGGAAATTGCTCCACAAATCACTTTTGTTTGCTCTAATCCTGGGGCGATTAATTTACGCGGAGCGCTGGAAAATCAAGACTTGCAAATTCTTGTCATGCGGGGAGAAGAAACTCTAGATTTGGGCAAAGGGCATAATTTACAATTCATTCCCACCCCCAATCCCCGCTATGCAGATCAACTTTGCACTTATGATCCCCAAACAGAAATTTTGTACACAGATAAGTTATTTGGGGCGCATGTTTGCGGAGATCAGGTATTTGATGAAGGCTGGGAAGTATATAACGAAGATCGGCGCTATTATTTTGATTGCCTCATGGCTCCCCACGCTCGTCAAGTTGAAACAGCGCTGGATAAACTTGCAGATTTCCCAGTGCGAATGTATGCCAATGGACACGGGCCTTTAGTTCGCTACGGCTTAATCGAACTCACCAAAGTCTATCGGCAATGGAGTCAGCAACAAACTTCTGCTGACTTGACAGTAGCATTGATTTATGCATCAGCTTATGGAAACACGGCAACATTAGCCCAAGCGATCGCTCGTGGCATCACAAAAGCTGGCGTTGCCGTAGAATCGATTAACTGCGAATTTACCGAGCCT
This sequence comes from Nostoc sp. WHI, assembly GCF_015714725.1. Taxonomy (GTDB): domain Bacteria; phylum Cyanobacteriota; class Cyanobacteriia; order Cyanobacteriales; family Nostocaceae; genus Nostoc. The sequence goes on along the minus strand of NZ_WBKM01000364.1, from coordinate 10,063 downwards.
GAAGATATCCGGGTTGCTGTGGAAAAATCTGCTGGCTTTGTCATCGGTTCACCTACCCTCGGCGGTCATGCACCTACACCTGTACAAATAGCTTTAGGAATTGTCCTATCCACCGCTACTAATAATAAACTCGCTGGTGTTTTTGGTTCCTTTGGCTGGAGTGGGGAAGCAGTTGATTTAATCGAAGGCAAATTAAAAGATGCTGGCTATCGATTTGGTTTTGACACCATCCGCGTCAAATTCAAACCCGACGATGCCACCTTACAATTGTGTGAAGAAGCTGGAACCGACTTTGCCCAAACACTGAAGAAAACCAGAAAAGTGCGATCGCCTAGTCTTCCTGCAACAAATGTAGAACAAGCAGTTGGTCGGATTGTCGGTTCTCTTTGTGTTCTCACAGCAAAAGAAGGCGATCGCTCCAGTGCCATGTTAGCTTCTTGGGTGGCTCAGGCTAGCTTTAGTCCTCCTGGTTTAACCATAGCTGTAGCTAAAGACCGCGCAGTAGAAACACTGACGCATACAGGAAATAAATTTGTCCTCAACATCCTCAAAGAAGGGAATCACTTGGGGTTGATGAAGCACTTCCTCAAACCTTTTGGCCCAGGACAAGACCGATTTGCTGATGTCGCGTCCCAAGAAACTGAAAGCGGTTCTCCCATACTTACCGATGCTCTAGCATATCTCGAATGCTCCGTACAAAACCGGATGGAATCTGGCGATCACTGGCTGGTTTATGCAACTGTCGAGAATGGCAAATTGTTAGATAATGATGGCGTTACAGCTGTGCATCATCGCAATTCGGCAACTCATTATTAATTGGGCATGGGGCATGGGGTGAGACAATACGGTTCGGTTAAAGTGCATAGTCCTTAAAGATCCCCCTTAGTCCCCCTTAAAAAGGGGGAAATAGAGCCATTCTTAGCCCCCCCCTTTTTAAGGGGGGTTGGGGGGATCAAGTCTTATCAGAACCGTACCGTATTGCGAGGTGAGATGCTAGAGGGTAGTGTAAAACTATTCTCTAAACCCCAGTCCTCTCTATAAAACTGAAGTATCGAGTTCTGATCTCGGAGTTCCGAGTTCAGAGGTCGGAGTTCCGAGTTCAGAGGTCGGAGTTCCGAGTTCAGAGGTCGGAATTCCGAGTTCAGAGGTCGAAGTTCCGAGTTCTGAGGTCGAAGTTCCGAGTTCTGAGGTCGAAGTTCCGAGTTCTGAGCTTGAAGTTCCGAGTTCTGAGCTTGAAGTTCCGAGTTCTGAGCTTGAAGTTCCGAGTTCTGAGGTCGGAGTTCCGAGTTCTTAGGTAAAAAGTAGAAGTTTGGAGAGCGATCGCATATCATCTTGTTTTCACGAATCGCCTATTGGTAAGCTTGTCTGGAGAGATGCGATCGCTTACTTCAAGAATTTTTATTTATAATTGTATTTTTGAATTCACATCCTCTCACTGCTTATCCTGCTTTCCCTACAGTAATTTTATTTTTACTTAATTATCAATTATGTAGCGCTTTGCGTTTCCCGTAGGGTATTACCAATTACGAATAGACCTTTCTGGAAAATAACGCATCAAAAAATCTTGTGGTGTCAAAATGGGAATTCCGTTAAACTCTACCAACACCAATAAATCTAAATCACCAGTAATAATTGCTTCAGCGTTTGCAGCAATAGCCGCAGCCAGAACTACAATATCTTTTGGGTCACGTAATTGAGGAGCATCTACAGAAACAGTTAGACAAAATTGGAGTGCATTTCTCGTAGCATTAATTACATCTTCTACTCTTAAATTTAAAGATTCGATTTTAGACTTAAACTTTGGACGACGCAAAGTAGTTTCTAACTCTAAAAATAAAGCATCAGACGCAAATATAGTTATTTTCTGCTCCTCTGCCAGTATCAAAACTATATCTGGCACTCCTCCCCAAAGTAATGCTGAAATCCAAACATTTACATCAACTACAATCCTCATTTTTCAGTCCAAAGTTCTTGTCTAACTTCCTTAACTATTTGACTAATTTCTTCGAGATTTGGTTGATTTGGATCTGAACCAGCCTGTGTTACTCGTTGCCTTAATGCTTTTAGTGTTAAATCTATTTTTGTTTTTTTAAACACAATTTCATCTTCGGTAACAGAGACTTCATATTCTGTATAAGGCTGAAGCTTTTCTAAAATCTCTGGAGGAATTTCTAGTTTTCCATCAGCTGTGACTTTAGCAATACTAGTTGTGTTCATAATCTTAATCTTCAGATAGGATGTCGGTACGACGGGGTTGGGATAGCTTTGTTATGTCAAAAAAAGTATGCTCTCGGTTTTATTATGCCGTTATTTTGAGGCGCTTCCCACAGTTACTTCATTGGTTCTGGTGGTAAACCAAGCTTGGCGCGAAATTCCCGATCGTATTTTGCATGTCTCCAATTTTTGGCAGATTTAACTTGCTCAACAGCTATGTTTTTTGCATCACTGAGGTCTGCAAATATGAGATTGCTACTGCTGAGGTTGGCACCGTTGAGGTCGGCATTCTTAAGGTTAGTACGACTTAGGTCAGCACCGTTGAAGTTGGCAAAGCCGAGATGAGTATTGTTAAGGTTGCTACCCATAAGGCTGGCATCTTTAAGGTTGGTAAAGCCGAGGTCAGCATTGCTGAAGTTGGCAAAACGCAGGTCAGCACCGCTGAGGTTAGCGCGGATAAGGTTAGCGCGGATAAGGTTGGCACCGATGAGGTTGGTTTTCTCAACGTTGATTCCAGATAAGCTAAAATTTTCCTTTTTTAATCTTTCCAGCGCCAACACGACTACACCTGACTTTTCGCCTTGCCCATCTTTCACTACTTGCCACGCCTCAAAGATTGATTTTTCTCTACGTTCCCCAACTTCCAGTAGAAAAACTAACAGAGCTATTAAAAAGCCAACCTTTTCTAATATCCGAAATACATCAGCCCCATCAACTAGGTTCGCTAAAGGTTCTACCAGACGTTTTTCTAACCACTCAAATGGTGATTTAGTTACAACAATAAATTTATCTCGCCAACTTTTACGCGGTGGTGGGATATAACGCCCAGTTCGTCTGAGGTGAAGTATATCCTCTTCTGAGGAAGGGCGGCGTTTCTTTGGTTTTGGTTTGAGATGCGATGCCTGCGGCGGGCTACGCCTACGCCATTTTATCTTCAAAGTACCTTCCTCACACCAATGACACTTAATTGCAGTATATGATTACTCTGCTGTACTTGTATTCACATCTGCATGACAATCAGATATGATCTTTGCATCGGGCGTAGACGCAAAGTGGCTTGTCGTCAGATATCGCAAGCCGTCTTATTTTGATAACTCAACGCTCTCTATTAGAAATCATTGCCATGACGTTACGTGAACTTGAAGATCAAGCACTGAGATTATCTGCCGAGGATCGTTGGCAGTTAATCAATACATTGATGCGATCGCTCCAACCAAAACTTCAGCCAACGTCAAAGCCGAAAGGTTTAGCTGCAAGTTTAATCGGCATTGCGAAAACTGACACCCTGCCACCTACAGATGAAGAAGTGAAAGCGATACTAGATGAGCGTTTGGTGCAAAAGTATCTGTAATGCGACTTTTATTTGATACAAATGTTTTGCTGGATGCTTTGCTAGCGCGTGAACCTTTTGTGGCGGATGCTGCTTTTTTGCTAGAGACGGTTGAATCAGGGCAAGTTGAAGGGTTTATGTCGGCAACAACGGTTACAGATGTGCATTATTTGGTTCGACGCCAGACCAAGAGTGCTGAAGTTGCGATTGCCGCAGTGACTCAATTGTTGGCACTGATGGAAATTTGTGCAGTGGATCGCGGGGTGCTAGAACAGGCGATCGCCTTGGGGTTGAATGATTTTGAAGATGCGGTGCAGGTAGCAGCCGCGATTAAGTTGGGGTTAGAGGCGATCGTTACTCGTGATGTAGATGGATTCACAGGTTCACCGATTCCAGTACTCTCACCGAAAGATATGAGAAATCGGTTGATGTAGCAAAATGACTGTAAAAAATTCCCGCTACTGGCACCAGACTTTATAATTTAACTCAGGTTACAGAGCGATCGCAAGCCGTCTTATTTTGCTAACTGAATGCTCTAAAAAGTGGAAGTTTGGAAAGCGATCGCATATCATCTTGTTTTCACGAATCGCTTATTGGCAATTGTGGTATCCGTGTAAACGACCCAGAAATGCGGGAAGCAAATATCGGCTATGAACTAAACACTCAGTATTGGGGACAAGGTTATGCAACAGAAGCAGCACAGGCAATTTTAAAGTTTGGCTTTGAAGAACTGAGAATGCATCGGATCTGGTCTTGGTGTGTTGCACAGAATCTAGCTTCTGTAAGGGTATTAGAAAAAATTGGTATGCGCCGTGAGGGTCATCTGCGGGAAAAAGAGTTAATCAAAGGCAAATGGTACGACAACTTTCTTTACGCTATCCTTGACCACGAGAGTTTTTCTATTTAAGAGGTAAAGAAATGAATGAATAGATGAGTAAACGCCGTTTTAAGTTTTGGGACTATAACGTGAGTCACAATCAACTTCTAATTCGTAGCCCTAAAAATAAGGAGTTTAATACGAAATATAGATATTAAGTTTGTCGGCGTAGGACTTGACCATTTAAAGTTGGCGGTACATTTGGCACATAAAATTTTATAGTTGGTTGCGGCGGTGCGATCGCTTCAGCTATCTACAATAGATTAAATTTCTATCAGTGGTTGAATTTCTGTTTCAACTTGAGCTTCAACAAGTGGGGTATAAATCGGAATATCCGTTTGTGTGGCTTCAAAGCTAACAACTAGAGAGTATGGAACCTCAGCGTATGGATCATTATTCCAACCTTCATGCCCTACTACTGCAATACAGAATGCATCTCTAAGGTTATAAGATTTAACGAAAGCCCAATCCTTCTGAATTGTTCCTACACTTCTTGATACATTTTTGATTGTTTTATAATGCTTCTCTTTACCAAGAGTCCATGTAAAGAGTTCATCCCCCTTGTCTGCATCTTTTGGCACATTGTAATTAGCTAAAACCCTACCAAGAAAATGCTTTGGATCTTCTCCTTGTTTACTACACTCCCAGTCAAGCCAAGTTGAAAGATACTTTCTTCTATTACGTCGAGTTCGACGCGGTTCAGCTTTATATGACAAAGTAATTTCTATAATAATATCAAACTCTTCTCCAGGCGATCTCAGACTATTCGGTAGTTTGACTTGATAAAGAGGATTCTGCTCTTGAATACCACTATCAATTACACAGACATTAGGTGCATTTTTTTCTGGTGGTTGTAAAAATAAAGATATATTACTAATATTAGATATTTCACCATTGGGGGAAAATGGTTCAGCAATATTATCTTTTTCAGTTACTTCAAAAATATAAGAAAAATTAAATACCAAATCTTTTAAACATAGACCAGATATTTGAATAAGACATGAAAAACTGTCTGGTGCTTCAGAAAATTGAGGAGGATTATCTTCAATAAAGCTACTTAAAAGCTTACCATTATATTTATATTTAGGATTGCTAATAAAATTCATCAAGTCTTGTTGTCTCTTTGATGCTAAGTCATCCCATTCATCATATGTAATATCACGATTATCAATCCAGTTATTGATTGCTTTTACATAATTTTCAGGCTTTTTATAATTTTTTTGTTCTGGATAGTCACGTAACTTTGTTGTAGTTCCTAAACAAGATATACCTACTTCAACGACATAAACCTGCTCATCTTTTATTTGCTCCCATTCCTCTAATAACTTTGGAGATAAAATAAATTCTGGGCGTTGATTTTTGTCAAGAATATTCAAAATTTTTGCAATTACACCACCACCTTGTTGCTCATTGAAAAATTTTTCTATTTTCTTTTGAAGTTCAGTAAGGTTAGTATCCGCAGACGCACCAATAATATATCCATCTTCTAATTCAGATATTATTTCTATCTCAGAAGTTCTTAGATCATCTAAATCGAAAGTTTCAGGATCTATCTGTAGTATTAAAGGTATGGAATCAGGAAGTATGAGTTTTTTATCTTCTTCTTGTTGCTGTTGAGTTATTTTCCAATCGGAAATGAGAGAAGATACTAATTCTTGAATTTTACTTCCGTGTCCCTGCCGATTAGACAAATTTATATGTGTCTGAGTAACTTTTTTATTACCACCGCCACCTAGAGATTTTGCTGTACCCTTGTCTGTCAATTTGAGATCGATATGCGGAAAACCTTGATAACTTTCAACCATTTATTTATCCAGACAGCAAAATTTAATACTAGGAAATCTTGATTTCTGCGATCGCTTCTTCTAAGTGTTCCTGAATCACTAGCTCCTCTCGCTCAAGGATTGCTCTTTTAGCTGCATCTTGTGCAACTCTCACAGCTTGAGCCGCAGAAAAATCTTTCATCTGCTCAATGATCATTGGCCAGTTGATAGATCCCACTTCAATTGCAGATAGTGTTTCCTTTAGTATAAATTCTAGCTCTTGTTCTCCGGGTTTGGGTACTGCAATCAAATCATCAAATCTTCTCCAAAGGGCAGTATCTAGAGATTTATTTAGGTTCGTAGCTGCTACTAAAAGCCCAGAAGATGGTTGATACTCATCCAAAATTTGAAGAAATGTATTGACTACTCGCTTAATTTCTCCTACTTCTTGAGAGTCTTCTCGTGTCTTAGCAATTGAGTCACATTCATCAAGAAATAATAAACATGGACTTTTTGAGGCATCCTCAAATACAAGTCTTAAATTGCTGGCAGTTTCGCCTAAAAAAGACGACACCATTGCATCAAATCGAACTTTCAAGAGTGGTAAACCTGTATTCCAAGCTAAACGCTCTGCTCCTAGAGTCTTTCCACAGCCAGGAGGCCCATATAGAAGGATTTTTTGTCTGTAACGCAATCCATGATGAGCAAGCCTATCTCTTGCCGCATACTCACGTTCAATTCGGCAGAAACGTTTCTCAATATTTTCTGGCAACACCATATGATGCCGCAAATTTTCCCTTGGTATGATACTTACCAAAGGAAGATTAAATCGCCTACTGGTTCGTAATTCAGTTAAAGCTTGTAAATTTTCTGGTGTTGAAGAAGCAGGTTTGCTGATGTTAGTAGGCTTCTCTTTCGGGCTTTTTTTAGTGATATTCTCTAACTGATCAGCTAAGAGCGTATGTCCCTTACTGCGTTCTTCATCAATCACTAGATATGTCAGCTTGTCAATCGCCTCTTGATCTGAACTAGCGATCGCTCTAAAAAATCTCTTGAGAAGCTCTGCTTTCATACTGCCTCTCAGTATAAATAGTAATTTTTTAGCACTTTAGTACTATTGTACTAATTTGTATACTGTATTGTAAATTATAACGCGATTAGCTTGTCTTTAACTATTATATTAAGTTATGTAATAAAAATCATTTTTCTACTTAGGAATTTAACATATCTAACCATAGGGCGTTGCTTTAAGGTCTATATCATCTTCCCCTTCAATCAATAACAAAGTCATCATATGTCCCTCAATAAGCCCTGTTAATCTGAAATCAGACATAGCTTTTAGTTCCTCCATAGAAACTTTCTCTGAATAATATTTAAATATCATTTGAATTGCTTTATCTCTATCTAGATAATACTGATAGCTACTATCCTTTTACATCAAATGTTCTACAATTTTTGTTATCCGGGCTAGAAGTACATCCTTTTCCTCAGAAACTTTCTGCATAACTTCCTCCCAATTAATAACTTATTAATCCAATTATAGTTAATCTTCCTTTGGATAAAAAAGGGTAGGCTCTTTAGCCCACCCCACAAAATTTAGAGAATATTCTGTTGCTATTAACCCAACAATTGCTTGGCCTTAGCTAACACATTATCAACGCTAAAGCCAAACTTCTCTAGACAAACACCACCTGGAGCCGAAGCACCAAAGCGATCAATACTAACGCAATCGCCTTCAGTACCGACGTACTTATGCCAACCGAAACTGCTAGCAGCTTCTACAGATAAACGCTTGGTGACAGCTTTCGGCAGAACGGATTCTTTATAAGCCGCATCCTGTGCTTCAAAAAGATCCCACGCTGGGAGCGAGACAACACGAACTTTTTTGCCTTCAGCTGTGAGTTTCTCGGCTGCGGTGACGGCGAGGCTCAATTCTGAACCAGTGCCAATCAAGATCAACTCAGGCGTACCTTCACTATCCACCACGGTGTATCCACCCTTCGCCACACCCTCAACCGATGTACCTGCCAAGTTAGGGACGTTTTGACGAGTGAACGCCAACAGAGACGGAGCGTTTTGCTTTGCCCTTTCAACTGCTATTTTATAAGCGCCAGAGGTTTCGTTACCGTCTGCGGGGCGAAACACTGTTAAATGAGGAATGGCTCGCAAGGAAGCGAGAGTTTCAATGGGTTGGTGCGTTGGCCCATCTTCACCTTGTCCAATTGAATCGTGAGTCATTACCCAAATCACGCCAGCTTGAGAAAGGGCGGATAAGCGGATGGCAGCACGCATGTAATCTGTGAAGATCAAGAAGGTAGCACCGTAGGGAATTAATCCCGAACTGTGCAGCGCTATACCATTACAGATTGCGCCCATAGCATGTTCCCGCACCCCAAAGTGGATGTTAGGATTTTGGTATTGCCCTTTTTGAAAGTCGCCCTTGCCCTTGATTTCGGTAAGGTTGGAGTGGGTTAAGTCAGCCGAACCACCAATCAATTCAGGTAAAACCGCCGCTAGTTTGTTGAGGCAGGTTTCTGAGTGTTTGCGAGTGGGCAGTCCTTTGTCTTCGGGGGTGTAGGTGGGTAGTACTTTATCCCAACCATCGGGCAGCTTGCTGCTGATGTAACGTTCAAATTCGGCTGCTTCTTGGGGATACTTAGCTTTGTAGTCAGCGTATGTTTTGTTCCATTCGCCTTCGTAACCTGCACCACGCTCAACTGCTTTAAGCGTGTGGTTGAGAGCGTCTTGGGGTATTACGAAAGGCTCGTGTTCCCACTTAAGTTGTTTACGAGTCAAGGCAACTTCGTCTGCACCGAGAGCAGCACCGTGAATACCGGCGGTGTTTTGCTTGTTGGGTGAACCGTAACCAATAGTGGTTGTTACTTTGATGAAAGAAGGCTTATCGGTGACAGCTTTGGCTGCTTCAATTGCCTTGGCGATCGCTTCTAAGTCAGTGTTGCCGTCCTCGACGTGTAGGACGTGCCAACCGTAAGCTTCAAAGCGCTTGGAAACATCTTCGGTGAATGCCACATCTGTGGAACCGTCGATGGAAATGTGGTTGTCGTCGTACAGAGCGATGAGTTTGCCTAATCCCAAGTGTCCTGCAAAAGAAGCAGCTTCACCGGAAATTCCTTCCATATTGCAACCGTCACCCACAATTACGTAGGTGTAGTGGTCAACAATTTTGGTATCAGGTTTGTTGTATTTAGCAGCAAGGTGTGCTTCAGCGATCGCCAAACCGACTGCATTGGCAATTCCTTGACCTAGTGGCCCGGTGGTGACTTCCACGCCTGGGGTCATGAAGTTTTCGGGGTGTCCGGGGGTTTTAGACTCCCATTGACGGAATTGCTTGATATCTTCAATGGTGACGCTATCGTAGCCTGTCAGATATAGCAGGGCGTACTGCAACATCGAGCCATGACCGGCAGACAAGACAAAGCGATCGCGGTTAAACCATTTGGGATTCTTGGGATTAAACTTCAAAAAGCGATCCCAAAGGACAAAAGCCATCGGAGCCGCGCCCATTGGCAGTCCTGGGTGTCCCGACTTGGCCTTTTCTACGGCATCAACAGCCAAGAAGCGGATCGAGTTAATACAAAGTTCTTCGAGGGACAGTTCTTGGGGGGATTGGGTTGCAACAGTCATAATCTTTTGTTTTTAACGACGGGTTAGCACTCTTGGTAGCTTCTCTTGCTGGGGTTATTTTAGATTCCCCGCAGTATCCTCATCATCCCATCCTCGCTCGTCGATGGACAAGCGGGATCTCCCGAGTTTCTGGTGATAAATCAAGCTGATAATTGGATCATGCTGAACGCTTAAGTTATATCGGAATGATATTTCTGATACTTTGGGCATTGGGCAGGGGGCAGGGGGCAGGGG
>NZ_WBKM01000356.1 GCF_015714725.1 Nostoc sp. WHI | reverse complement strand
AGGAGAGAGACTTTGAATTTTCCCCCTTCCCGTGTCGGGAAGGGGGTTAGGGGGTTAGGTTTTAGTGGACTTATCCACATAACGTGAAAAGTCAGAACGCACCCCAATACTTTTCGGTTAAGGTACACAGTCTTTAATGATCCCCCTTAGTCCCCCTTAAAAAGGGGGAAATAGAGCCATTCTGAGCAAGCCTTTTTAAGGGGGGTTGGGGGGATCGAGTCTTATCCGAAAAGTATTGGAACGCACCCTACGAAACTACTAAAAGAGTTGAAACCTATGCTGGTCATACTTGTGTCTACACCCTAGCCTATAAGGAGAGAGGCTTTAAGGCTTACTTCCAACGCTAATAGGGAAGGGGTTGGGAGTTAGAATATTCGTAGGTTGGGTTGAGGCTTTGCGAAACCCAACAAACCCTGCAAAATGTTAAGTTTCGTTCCTCAAACCTACTTACACATTTTACGCTAGCTGATTTTTGAATATTTAAATTTGTCTGCAATGAGTAATATAGTGTAAATTGCTAAAGTTTCAATCAGCTACAAGGCTCTTATTGTTTTTCTCTAGGATACAGCAATGACTCAAGCAATTGATCAAGAACAAATAATCATTGATGAATTTAGAAAATTATCTCCTGAGAAACAGCAGCAGGTAATTGATTTTATTCAGTTTTTGCAGTATAAGGAAATGCAAAAGCAGGATGTACAGCATAAAGAAGAAAAAGAATCAATTTCCGCCTATGAAGCAGCCAAAGAGTTTGCTGGTTGTGTTGATGGAGGCCCTGGTGATCTCGCTACGAATAAGAAGTATTTAGAAGGCTTCGGTTGGAAATGAGAAAAAGGTACTTTTAGTTAAAAATATTATTATTTTTATTTTCATTGAGGATACAGCTATGACTCAAGCAATTGATAAAGAACAAATGATAATTGATGAGGTTAAAAAATTATCTCCTGAGAAGCAGCAGGAGGTATTAAATTTTATTGAATTTTTGCAGTTTAAGGAGATGCAAAAGCAGGAGAAAATTGAGGATAAAGCGGGGGAAAAACAAGTTTCCTTTTTAGAAGCTGCTAAGGAGTTTATTGGATGTGTTGATGGAGGCCCTGGAGATTTGGCGACTAATAAAAAGTATTTAGAAGGGTTCGGTAGGTAGTGAAGCAAAATATCATTATTGATACTGGCTCTCTAGTTGCTTTAATTAATAATCGGGAACAATATCATAGTTGGGCTACTAAAGAAGTTGCTAATTTAGCTTACCCTTTCTTTACTTGTGAAGCAGTAATTAGTGAAGCGTGTTTTATATTGCGAGATTTTTATGGTGGTGAGGATACGGTTATGTCTTTACTAGATACTGGTTTAATTCAAATATCTTTCCGTCTCACTGACGAAATAAGAACGGTTAGAGAGTTGATGAAGCGATATCAGAATGTTCCGATGTCTTTAGCTGATGCGTGTTTGGGAAGAATGAGTGAGTTGATTAGTGGTAGTAGTGTATTAACTCTAGATAGTGATTTTCGGGTTTATCGGAAGAATAAGAATGAGATGATTGATTTGATTATTGCTGATGGAATATGAGAGGGTTAGGGATGGACGAGATACAAATGCTGCCTCATTGGAAAATTGTAAAGTTGGGGGATATGGTTAGAGAGTCTATCAGAGATGGTGTACACCAAACTCCAACTTATGTAAATTACGGTATTCCTTTTATTAAAGGTAAAGACATTTTTGATAATAAGGTAAGTTTTGCAAACTGTTCTTATATTTCTTTGGAAGAACATTTAAAAATTAGCAAAAAAGTAAAGCCAGAATTAGAAGATATTTTATTAACTAAAGTTGGAACAGTAGGAAACGTTGCAATTATTGAGACATCTAAGAATTTTAGTATATTTGTTCAGGTTGCTTTAATAAAGCCAAAACTAAATGAAGTGGATTCTAGATTTTTAATGTATGTACTTCATTCTAGATGTGGTCAGGAAGAAATAGCGTCCAAATCCTCTCAGTCAACTATGCGTTTTATAGGAACGCAAAAAATAGCTACGATTAAAATTCCTCTTCCCCCACTTCCTGAACAAAAAACGATCGCTCACAATCTGCGAACCATCCAGAAAGCCAAAGAAACCCGTCAGCGAGAGTTAGAACTGGAACGGGAACGCAAAGCTGCACTGATGCAGTATCTCTTTACTCATGGCACTCGCAATGAACCCCGCAAGCAGACGAATATAGGCAAGATTCCAGAGAGTTGGAAAATTATAAAACTGGGTGATTTATGTTCTGATGGACTAGGAAGAATTCAAACCGGCCCTTTTGGTAGTCAACTCCATGCCTATGATTATCAACCTATTGGAATTCCTGTAGTCAACCCAACCCATTTACGTTTTAACTCTATATCTGAGGAAAATATACCGCGTATTAGTAAAGAAAAAGCTGATAGTCTAACAAAGCATTACCTTCTTGAAGGAGATATTTTAATAAGTCGTCGTGGTGATTTGAGTCGATATTCATACATTAGTAAACAATACTCAGGTTGGTTATGTGGTACAGGTTGTCTTCTAATCAGATTAAATCATCCCAAAGTCAATAATTATTTTTGCTCTATTTTATTTTCAACAGAGCTTATACAAACTTATTTAAGATTAAATGCTGTTGGTAGTATCATGCCAAATTTAAACACTAAAATACTTCAGTCTATACCTTTAAAAATTCCAGAAATAGAAGAACAAAAAAAAATTGGTGAGATATTGCATAACTGCGATCGCAAAATTCAAGCCCTAGAAAAAGAAATCACCCTTATCGACGAACTCTTCCACGCCATGCTAGAACAACTGATGACAGGTAAAATTTCCACCCAACCCTTAACGGGAGCAATGCGATTTTGTTAGATCGGACTTTAATTCTCAGTTAGAGAGCTAGATTCTCAATAAAAACAGTTATTTAGCTGCGATCGCACCTCTAGATAGGTGATTTAGTACCCGAATTTTAACCACCTCACAAAATCGCATTGCTCCCACCCTTAACCGACATTTACGTATGAGCGAAGCTTCCGCCGTGCAAAGACCAATGCTGAAATATGCCTATCAAATTGGCTGGGAATACCTAACTTCAAAAGAGGCATTACAACGGCGGGAAGGAAAGGGAGAGGAAAAGCTCAAAGAACGCTACTTTGCCGATGTTCTTCGCACTCAACTAATTAAACTAAATCCTGGCGTTGTCACCTCTAACAACATAGATGAAATTCTTCGCCGCTTGCGAAATATTGACAACACCATCGAAGGCAACCGCGAAGCTTTAAACTGGTTGCAAGGCAAACAATCTATTTTCGTCGCCCAAGAAAACCGCGACAGAAACATTACCCTCATCGACTTTAATAACCCAGAAAATAACATCTTCCAAGTCACAGATGAATGGTCGCAAAAAGGCGTAAAATTTCCCAACCGCGCTGATATTATTTTTCTAATTAACGGTATCCCCGTCGCCATTGCTGAAACCAAAGGAGAAAAGAAAACTGATGGTTTAGCACTAGGAATTGACCAAATTCGCCGCTACCACAACCAAACCCCCGAATTGCTTGCCTTTCCCCAAGTTTTTGAAGTCACAGAACTCTGGAATTTCTGGTATGGCTTAACCTGGAATACCAACCGCAAAAACTTATTTGAATGGAAACTGACCTCTCCCCTAACCCCTCCCCTGCAAGGGGAGGGGAACAACAATATTACTCCCCCTTCCCTTGTAGGGAAGGGGGCTGGGGGGTTAGGTTCCATCCAAGAAGGCGACTATGAAGAGAAAATCAAAACCTTCTTCGACCATCAACGCTTTTTAGAGATTCTCAGATATTACGTTGTTTTCCTCGAACGCGATGATGGCTTAACTAAAGTAGTTTTACGCCAGCACCAAACCCGTGCAGTCAAAAAAGTCCTGCAACGTATGCAAGACCCGAATAAAAAACGGGGGCTAGTTTGGCATACCCAAGGCAGTGGTAAAACCCTCACGATGATTACAATTGCCGCCCAACTCAGCAATATTAGCGGCGATAATACCGTAATCATGATTATTGACCGCAACGAATTAGAAAACCAACTAGACAAAAACCTCAAAGCATACAGCATCAAAAGCTATGAGGTGGCAAACAGTAAAGCAGACTTAGAAAAACTCATCCAAGATGATTATCGCGGGTTAATCGTCGCCATGATTCACAAATTCGACAAGATGAAGGTAGAAAATAAGCGTTCTACAATTACCGTCTTAGTCGATGAGGCACACCGTAGCACAGGTGGTAATTTCGGCATATATTTGATGGCTGCCCTCCCCAACGCCACATTTATCGGTTTCACAGGTACACCTGTCAGTAAAGCAGCTAAAGGACAAAGTACCTTCCAAACTTTCGGCGAACCTACTGACCCAAAATACAGCCTAGATTCCTATTCAACCGCCGACTCAGTACGAGATGGCACAACCCTAAAGCTAAATTATGCCCTTGCTAAATCAGAGTTTCGCGTTCCCCAAGAAATTTTAGAAAAAGAATTTCTCCAACTCAAAGCCGCAGAAGATATTAACGATATAGAAGAACTGGATGGCATTCTCGATCGCGCAGTTAAATTAAAAGAGTTTCTCAAAAGTGAAGATAGAGTAGATAAAGTAGCTAAATTTGTCGCCGAACACTTCCGGGACTACGTTGAACCAATGGGCTTTAAAGCCTTTATGGTTGGTGTAGATCGGGAAGCTTGTAGACTTTATAAACAAGCCTTAGACAAATATCTCCCTGCTGAATACTCAACAGTCGTCTATTCCCGAACTACAGCCGAAGGACTGCGCGAGTACAACCTGACTGATGCCCAAGAGAAAGAAGTCCGCAAAGCCTTTATTAAAAAATCCGTCGTTTCTGCCAGAATATCCTTACCGGATGCAGTCATCGACTTTATCGGATTGCGACCGAAAGATTTTAACTACACCACCAAAACCCTAAGTTTTACAGGTTATTGTTCTGCTGAAGATGCCCAAAATTTAGAAACCCTTTGCGGTGGCGATGCTGATGCTGTGACAAAAATTCGCCAACTTTACGAGGACTACCGCAAAGCATTGCCCAAAATTCTCATTGTCACCGAGAAACTATTGACGGGGTTTGATGCACCGATACTTTATTGTATGTATCTCGACAAACCCATGCGGGATCACGTTCTCTTGCAGGGAATCGCCCGTGTGAATCGCCCCTATGAAGACGCAGAAGGTTTAGTTAAGCCTTACGGCTTTGTTCTAGATTTTATCGGTATCTTTGGCGACAAACTAGAGCAAGCCCTGGCCTTTGAGTCAGGAGAAGTTAACGACATCATCCAAAATGTTGATGTGATCAAAAACCTCCTGCAAACCATGATGGAAAATACTGCACCTGAGTATTTACCACTAGCTAAGGGATGGGACGACAAAGCAAAAGAACGCGCTGCGGCGCACTTTGCAGACAAAGATTTGCGGGAGAAATTCTTTAAATTTGTCCGCCAATTACAATCAATTTACGAAATCCTCTCTCCCGATCCTGATTTGCGCCCCTTCATGGAAAATTATCAAGCGATCATCAGGCTTTACGGAACGATACGCGCTGCTTATAATACCAGCCCCTACATTGATATTGAACTCACCGCTAAAACCAAAGAACTGGTACGCCGCAACGTTACAATCGGCGAGTTGGAAATGCCAGGGACAATCCACGAACTCAATGCCCAACAATTAGAACAATTCCGCCAAAATAGCACGACGGATACAGTAAAAGTTCTAAACTTAAGTAAAGCACTGTTTAGAGATGTACACGAGCAAAGTCAGCGATCGCCTTTTTTGATTTCCATTGGCGAACGTGCCGAAATTATCCGCGCCAGCTTTGAAAATCGCCAAATAGAGGCGCGCGTTGCTTTGGCTAGACTAGATGAAATTGCCAATGAATGCGTAGAAGCAGAATCAGAACGGCAACGGCTCAAAGTTGATGAAAACACCTTTGCCATTTACACTGTCATCAAGCAAGCAGTTGATCGCCTTGATATCAACCAAGCCGAAACCATCAACGCCATTTATGGCAACTTCCCTGATTACTGGTGGGATGCGCGTCAGGAAATTGATTTAAGAACCGAACTTTACGCTACTATCTATCCTATTACAAGCTCAGTTGAGCAAACCATTGAAGTCACCAACAACCTGCTGAAACTCCAACGAGTCGAATCATGATTGCTAACTGCGACAATCCAAAATCTAAAATCCAAAATCCAAAATGGAAAGACGCGCAAGCACTTAAGGACGCTGTGGGAGAATGGAGCGATCGCATTAAAGTCCAAGTCAAACAAATTCAACTCCGTCCAATGAAGCGCAAGTGGGCATCTATTTCTACTACAGGACGCTTAACGCTGAATACTGAACTGCTAGATTTACCAAAAGAATTGGGTGAGTTTGCGATCGTTCACGAACTTGTGCATCTCCTCGTTCCCAATCACGGTAAGGTGTTTAAGTGCTTTATGTCTGCTTATCTGCCTGATTGGGAAGAAAGAGAGAAGCGATTGCAGGGCTTTGTGGGGTAATGCGGGAAACTGCCTTTAAAGGACTTATATCGTTATGGTTTTAATACGGACAAGAACCTTAAAGTCTTGTAGCGTAGTAAACGGAACTTTACAGACTATTTGCTGCTATATAAAACATAGGCGCGTAGCTAAAATTATGGCGGAGATTGAAGCAATTTTGGAGCAGTGATTGATAATGTTAGGTTTACTAGAAAAGTTTAGCCGCTTGGAAGAATTAATGAGTCAATCAGCATTACAGAATATTGATTCTGACCAAATTTTACTTATAAATGGAATTAGCTGGGATATATATGAGAAACTATTACAAAGTTGCGAAAATACTTCTCATTATCGCTTTAAGTATTTAGAAGGTACTTTAGAAATAATGTCCCCTAGCCGTCGTCATGAGTTCGATAAAAAGATTATTGCTTTATTGCTAGAAACTTATTTTTTAGAAACAGGTATTGATTTTTATCCTCTCGGTTCAACTAGTTTTAGAAGAGAAGCAGCCGCTAGAGGTATAGAACCAGATGAATGTTATTGTTTTGATTCGGAAAAACCTGTTACCGATCTTGCTATTGAGATAGTTGTGACAAGTGGGGGAATTAATGATTTAGTTATTTATCAAGGTTTAGGAGTACCGGAAGTTTGGTTTTGGCAGAATAATCAGTTTTCATTATATTATCTGCGTAATGATAAATATGAGCAAATATCAAAAAGTGAATTTTTACCAGATTTGGATTTGAATTTGTTGGCAAGTTTGGTTACGTCTGGTGAAAAACCAAGAGAAATAATATTAAAGTTTCTTCAACATATCCGTGGGGGCAATTCATGAATTGCCCCTAAAATAACAGATGCAATTAAGCTTAAATAAATCCCCATTCCTTAGTTATGTTCATCCCAAGCCACGGGAAAGGAGTAACCTGAAAACGCCGAAAAATCGTGATTGTCGCTGCGGGTTTCTTGATCCAAAACTTTGATAACTTTGTTATAAATGTCTTGTGCTTGTTGCGGGGAATCACCGATACTGGTTAATCCCAACTTGCCAAACTGCGAAAGGCAACCCATAAGCAGATCATAAATGATTTGTCCAGCCTCAAAGCTTGATGAATCCGCTCTAGCAAGCGGGGGCGTTCTAAAATCTTTTGGCTAAGGGGTTTAAGGGAAGAATCGTAAGTAGAAAGTAGCAGCAAGCGATTGCGAGCATGAGAAAAGGGAATTCCTGGCAAAAGTTGCAGATAGTAATCAATGATACTAGGATGCAACGGTACTGATGTTACATAAACTAGCCGAGTCCGGGGATTCCGCAACCGAATTAAGGAAAATAGTAATCTTTCTTCATAATGTTCGCAGCCTTCAATCTTTTGGAGTTCACGCCGGTCGAGGCTCAGTGAGGGAATAATTAAAATATCTGCCTCACTATTGTCAAATAGCTCGATGGTTTTCCAGCGATCGCGCAGGGTTAATTGTAAGTGGCGAAACTTTTCAACCTGTTCTAACTCGGAAATATTCAGTGTTGCCATAACCCCTGCCCTGTATCCAACCCAATACTGCTCTACTATTCTGTATATCCCAAGTCAACCTTCTTTAGCAGAATTAAAAATTAAAATTAAAATCTAGGATTTGGGGACATAGTGCTTTCTCTAAAAGCCCGCGAACCATCACTGATACTGGACTCTCTTTTACAAACCACTCAAACACCTAACCCTAGCAACATTTTTTTCTCTTACCTATCGTCTCTGCCTCACTCATCTTTGACTTTTTAGCCTAAATACTACATTTGTCTGTGCAACCTTAAACTTCAAGGGGAGAATGTCACAGGAAAAAAGAACTTATCTTTATCTTAAGTTTCTTATCTTGAGTTGCAAAACTTGTGCAAAGTTAGCAAAATTAACTGCAACAGGCATTCAGTGAATCAACCACATAGATGAGGGTGCACTAAGATGAGCAATCAGCAATGCTGCGAAACTTTACATTCGTTTACATTGCCTCTGTAAATGCGAGCAACTTAGTCTTTAGTGCGACGTTTATGCCTTTGATGAATTGCTGTATTGGATCAGGCATTGACCAAATTAGTTATCAGTGAAGGTTTATAAATGAATGGAGAAAAAGTATAACATTAAGCGAATTAATTTCTGGAGGTTAGCTGAGAGTTTTCATGAAATGAGAAATATTTAGACTCTACTCTAGTTGAGATTATTTGAAATGAAATCCAAGTGTATTTAATACAATGAATGAGGCTAAAGTGGTGGACTCTAACTACTTATTAAATCCCATTGACTCTTATAACGTTAACATCGCTGTTAATACGGCGATACTGACAAGTTTTGAAAAGTTCTTGCTTCAGTCCCAACCTTTGTTAAACCATGTTTTTCGATTTATTGAGACAAATTATCATAATTCAATTAGTCTTAGAGAGGTGGCTGAGGCGGTCAGTCGGTCCCCTGCCTACCTCACCGACCTTGTACGGCGAAAGACTGGAAAAACCGTGCTCTGTTGGATTGTTGAGCGTCGTATGGTAGAGGCACGCCGTCTGCTTGTCGAAACAGACCAGTCGGTAGAGCAGATTGCTGAAGCTGTAGGCTATCTAGATAGACGTCATTTCGGTCGCCAATTTCTCCGGCTCCACAATACAACCCCGCAAACATGGCGAAAGTCACATCGGAGTAAGAGCATACTATATTGGCAAAGAGTTCCACAAAATGCAAACTCAACCGAATTAATCAACCAGGAAACCACAACTGTGAGTTTTGCGGAAGCTCAACGGTTGCAAGCCTGTATCCAAGAAATTGCTGCGATTTTTAATAAGAGTACTGTTGCTGATGAAGTACTTGTGTTAAAAAGTGAAAATGGTTCTGTTGCAAAAATAGATAATCGTTTGATACAGATAACCTTAGGCTCAACTTGCCAATTGTGATGAAATCATTTTTGACTTTTATTTAAGTCTGGGAAATGCGACAAATTCTCCATTTCTACAACGCAGACTTAGAATACGGCATTCGTGTTGTTCAAGGTATTGAACACTGATTTAGGTCAATCAAAATATTTCGAGTTTTCTAAGAAATATTTAGGTTAAATCCTCATAAAATATAACAAGTAATTTTGGCTTTAGTTACTGCGGTAATTAATAACAACCTTAAAGAAGCCAAAAACTAATCGAAACTGGCGTAACCGTTAACCAAGCACAAGCTAGCCGCAAGACCTATTGATCCCATGTGAATAAGCTTGCGGCTGGCTCAATTTTAGTCAATTTTTAATGGTAGGGGGCGATCGCGTCCTTCAACCTTAACACTTGGCCACTTTGGATCAAAAGTCAGGTTTTCTAGCTCTCCATCCTTCAGGATGATAAAAGTATCTTCAATCTTGGCTCCTGGTAAACTTGGGTTCCACGCTACAGCCGTGTTTTCCACTAAATTTTCGCTGGTGGTTGGATTGGCGATGATTTCACGAGACAGATAGCCTGTGGTTCCTCCTTGGTGATGTTGACGAATGCACAAAAAACAAGCATTGCTGCATGTCCCAGCACCTCTTGTTTCGGCGTGGCATGACGGTATAGTGGAAGACGCCTTTCTCCAGCGACTAACGTTAAGGCTGGATGTAGCCCTCTTGACCACAATGCCTCTGCACCTGCTCCAGCTAATTGGTACTCTGTCCAAGTAGGCTGGGCTTTTAAAAGTACTTCAGTCATGGCTTCACTTGCTAAACGCCCCACTCGCCGATAGCGCTCCAATTCTATTGGCATAATCACCCGCTTCTGATTTATGAGTGACAAAAGTAATGGATTTTCATGGGCGGTGGGAATGTCACTCAAAATCTTTCCCCCGTTTGTGACCTCACGCACGAAAGACTCGCGGGCAACTTTATCAGCCCAAGGATTAATGTGCAGCTTGTAAAGACGATCTGGCGACTCTTCTTTACCCGGAAGTTCTTCATCCTGTAGGCGTTGAGCTTCAATCTCATCAGTTAATATCCAGGCTTCTTCAGCAGTTACCAGGACTTCCGCTACTCCAGTGTCAGTAGCAAGCAGCACAGTATTAGAAGCACCACTGGTAGACCAAGCGAACCAATCTGAACCACGCAATCGCATCCCCATTGCACCGGTCTCACTCAGGGCTTTTCGCATTAGCCCCAGCTTGTAAGAAATTTCTTGGTTGATCGAATTCATAGTAAGTCGAAATAAGTCAGTGAAAAACTACCAATTATTATTGACCATGAAGATAAATTCTGATTAAAAAATCATGTAATAAGCTGATGTGCAGCTAAATTGTATAAGACAAAAACATGAAGAGTGCTGAGTTCCGAGTGAAAAGACCGCGCCACTTGCGGGCGGGGTATCAACCTTCTCTCTATAATGAAGATTCCCCTTGACTTCGGGCGCGGCTTTTACCGTAGTGCGGAAGTACTGAGTACTTCTTAAATTTACTCAGCACTCAGGACTCAGCACTCATTTTTACTCAGCACTGTTTTGGTGAGGCATTTGAGTATATGGAAAAAAGTGCACACTTCGGCAAAATTTGTATCCGCTTTTAAAATTACATAGTCTTTAAGTGCTTTTTACTCTTCTGCAATAGCACAATAAAATACAACCTTGTCCCGAAAAATTGTCCCTTGCAACTATGTTTCATAACTTGTAGACTGAAGAATAGTAATTGCAAACGCATCTTATCTTTGAAACGCCCAATCATTAAGGGTTGTAGACCTCAAAATATTTATCCTTACCTACCAATGTTTGACGGAACAGTCTGAACATTGCGATGGTTCCTACCAGTGTACAAGTGCAAGTCCATGTTCAATATGTCACAACTTCCAACAAAGAATAAGGATTTGACAGTGGGGTTGAACGCTTCTTTTTGGATAATAACAATAAATATACTCATCTGTTACCTATCCAGACTGATTCTTATCCTCTTGGCAAAAAACTGGGATGCTCCCAAAAGATTAGTGTTACCTAAGTTTTTTATAAAAATTCAGATTGGCATTAAGTTGACAAGAACCTCTGCATTATTTTCTAATCATCTAATTAGTGTTTAATATATTATTATGGTCTGAAAAGCAGAAATAAACTCATGAATGCTTTCAAAAATTGGAAAACCCTTAATTGGTCTGAATATGGTGCAGAGTTGGTGGGAACTTGTTTCAATCTCTTTGTTGGATTTAGTATAATCACCTTCAATTTTGGCAAAGGCTTGCCTATGGAACATCTCATCCCGGCAGCAAGTCCTCGTTTATTAATTAATGGTCTCATTTTTGCTGGAAGTGGTACATTATTTAGCATTTCACCTTTAGGGAAACTGAGTGGTTCACACCTCAACCCCTGCTTATCATTGGCATTCTGGTTGCAAGGGAAAATGCATAAGCATGACTTAATTGGATATATTTTTGGTCAATTTATTGGCGCAATTATTGGCACATCTTTGGCATTAGCTTTGTGGGGAAATTATCTTGTCAGCGTCAATTATTGTATCACTTCACCTGCAATAGGTTATCCGTTATGGTATGTATTTTTAGCTGAACTTTTCATGACATTTCTGTTAGTGCTGTCTATCTTTATCTTCTTGAGTCATCATCATTTATTGCGTTGGACACCTTTAATGGTCTGGCTTCTAGTGGCAACTATGGTTTGGTTAGGAGCGCCCATTTCTGGCACAAGTTTGAATACAGCACGCAGTATTGGACCTGCTTTACTAGCATGGTCTTGGCAAAACCAATGGCTTTATTGTATTGCACCTCCACTAGGGGCATTAACTGCTGTAGGAGTTTTTCAACTGATAGCTATGGGTGAACGCGAAGTTTTGACAGGCAAACTTTTTCATGTTCCCAATTATCGTTGTATTTTTAAGAATGTTAAAGTGCCACATCTGTAAAAGCATCAGTAGATTTAACCTAGAATCAACTTTGTTGTTACCAATAGTTGACCAGCAAAAAATGTAGCACATAACCCTCTTTTTTACTTTCAGTAGAGAATAATTCATAAGCTTAATTTTTTGCGGAGGTCGGAAAAAATTAAGTTAAAATAATTGGAGTACAGAGCATTTACCATAGGCGATCGCACAGTTTATTACTCTGAGGATCATTAATGGTCAGGCATTTTTCTCTTCCCAGAGCGATAATTAAGTTAAAAATTCAGCACTCAGCAATTAGAAGTCAGAATTTGCAAAAAGTCTAGTATGATTGGTATATTCATTCATCAAGTATTTTGCCGATTGTTGAATTATTCTCATTCTCCGAACTTGTGAGCGGCAAAAGCTGCGCTAGACAATTATCTGAGAATTCTGATTTCTATTCTTTTAGTTGAGAATTATTTATAAGCCCTAGAAAACATCAAAATACTCTAGAAGGAGAAAGTCAATGAAGAAACTAGAAGGTAAGGTAGCTTTAGTAACAGGTAGTAGCGGAGGAATTGGTCAAGCTATTGCTGTACATCTTGCTGAACAAGGTGCAGATGTTGTAATAGACTACCGTTCTCATCCAGAAGGTGCCCAAGAAACTCTGTCTAAAGTAGAAGCTGCTGGCAGCAAAGGCTTAACTGTTAAAGCTGACTTGAGTGTAATTAGCGATATTCGCCAACTTCTAGACCAGGGTATTCAATACTTTGGCAAGCTAGATATTCTGGTGAACAATGCCGGCATTGACGGTCGAAATGCTGACTTTTGGAACATTACTGAAGCCGACTATGACGCAGTGATTAATCTCAACCTCAAAGGGACATTTTTCGCCACTCAAGCGATAGTACAACACTTAATCGAAACCAAGCGAACTGGCAAAATTATCAATATAAGTTCTACCCATGAGGAAATAGCATTTCCCCACTTCACTGCCTACTGTGCCAGCAAGGGTGGTGTAAAAATGATGATGCGTAACCTAGCAGTTGAGCTTGGCCCTCTGGGAATTACAATTAACAATGTGGCTCCAGGAGCAATTGAGACACCAATCAACAGTAAGCTATTAAATGACCCTGAAAAATTAGCAGCACTGTTGAAAAACATTCCCTTGGGTCGTTTAGGCAAACCGTCAGATATCGCACCCATAGTTTCCTTTTTAGCCTCAACGGATGCTGACTACATCACAGGCGCAACCTTCTATGTCGATGGAGGATTGAGCCGGAATTATCATGAGCAGTAAGTAGTTTCTCTTGCCTCTACTGTTCTAGAATTTTTGTGATCTGGAGTACAGAACGTAATATCACTTATGAGTATCAACTTTGGACGCGAAATTTGTGGTGTTCTCGATTTGGCAGCAGGGCGAGAATGGTTGGTAACTAATGGCATTGGTGGTTATGCTTCAGGGACAGTAGCAGGTATACTGACACGCCGCTATCATGGATTACTCGTGGCAGCACTGAAACCGCCGCTAATGAGAACTTTGTTACTAGCTAAGTTAGATGAAACGGCTCTGTATGACGGACGCAATTATTTCCTTGGAGCTAATCGTTGGACTGGTGGAGCCGTTAATCCAGACGGCTATCAGCACATTGAATCCTTCGAGTTAGAAGGCACAATACCAACATGGCGATTTGCTTGTGCGGATGCTTTATTGGAAAAACGTGTATGGATGCAACCCGGCAGCAATACCACTTATGTTCAATACTCCCTGCATCGTGCCACTAAACCACTAATGCTAAAACTGAAAGCATTGGTGAATAATCGGGATTATCACGGTAGCACCCATGCAGGAGGCTGGCAGATGAACATTGATGCTATTGAGCATGGTGTCCGTGTTACCGCTTTTGAGGAAGCTGTGCCGTTATATTTATTAAGCGATCGCGGACATGCTTCACCTGCCCACGAGTGGTATCATGAATTTGACTTAGCCAGGGAACGCGATCGCGGACTCGACGATCAGGAAGATCATCTACATGCAGCAACCTTTGACGCTACCCTCCAGCCCGGTGAATCACTCACCTTTGTTGCCAGCACCGAAATGTATGCAGAGTTAAATGGCCAGGTAGCCTTAGAGTTACGTCGCTCCCTTGAGCAAAAGCTGCTCGGATTCTGGAAACAAAGCCGTGTCAATGCCAAAGCAGATCCAGACTGGGTGCATCAGCTAGTCCTCGCTGCCGACCAGTTTATCGTCAGTCGCCCATTGCCGGATGAACCCAACGGCAAAACAATCATTGCTGGTTATCATTGGTTTGGTGACTGGGGACGGGATACAATGATTAGCTTACCTGGTTTGACAATCTCAGTCGGTCGTCCAGAAGTTGCACGCCCTATTTTGCGTACTTTTGCCCGCTACGTAGACAAAGGTATGTTACCTAACCGCTTTCCAGATGCTGGTGAAGCACCAGAATATAATACAGTAGATGCAACCCTCTGGTATTTTGAAGCAGTTCGTGCTTACTATGCAGCCACAAAAGACGACGAATTGCTAAGTGAACTCTTTCCTGTGCTAGCAGACATTGTTAATTGGCATCGTCAAGGAACGCGCTACAACATCCACTTAGACCAAAACGATGGTTTGCTTTATGCGGGTGAGACAGGTGTGCAACTCACCTGGATGGACGCCAAAATCGGTGATTGGGTAGTTACGCCACGCATTGGCAAACCCATAGAAGTCAATGCCCTGTGGTGTAATGCTCTGGGAACTATGGCAAACTTCGCGCAAAAGCTGAGCAAGCCTTACCAAGAATACAAGCAAATGCAAGAGCGTGCAAATGCAGGATTTCAGCGTTTCTGGAATGATGCAGTTGGTTACTGCTACGACGTTCTAGATGGGACTGAAGGATACGACGATTCATTACGACCAAACCAGATATTCGCCGTGTCGTTATCAGAAAGCCCCCTGACTCCAGTTCAACAACGGGGTGTGGTAGAATCTTGTGCGCGATCGCTTCTCACCTCCCACGGTCTACGTAGTCTTGACCCTAATCATCCCCAGTATCAAGGTCACTACGGTGGAGATCAGTTTCAGCGAGATAGTGTTTATCATCAGGGAACAGTTTGGGGCTGGCTGATTGGGCCATTTGTTTTAGCCCATCTGCGTGTTTTCAACGATCCAGCCCAAGCTCGCAGTTTACTTGAGCCAATGGCTAATCATCTACGCGCTCACGGGGTCGGTAGTCTCAGTGAGATTTTTGATGGGGATGAGCCACTCAGCCCACGAGGTTGTATTGCTCAAGCCTGGACAGTAGCAGAAGTGCTTCGCGCCTGGATAGCAACAGAACCTACCACAGATAATTCTGAGTTTTAAGTTTTGCATTAATACAAAATCGGTATAAATAGTATTGTTTAAGCCACTTAAAACAACCTTGTGCGAAAGATTCTTAATCCAAAATCCAAAATCTAAAATCTAAAATCGCTATGA
Source organism: Nostoc sp. WHI (assembly GCF_015714725.1). Classification (GTDB taxonomy): domain Bacteria; phylum Cyanobacteriota; class Cyanobacteriia; order Cyanobacteriales; family Nostocaceae; genus Nostoc. Next base: position 51,167 of record NZ_WBKM01000356.1, on the reverse strand, counting down.
CCCAAGAAGAACTAAGATTAGCAGCAGACCGCGATCGCAAAGCCTACTGGAAACGATGGGGTTCCTACCTGAGTGAACGCCAATGGGGAACAGTGCGGGAAGACTATAGCCCTGATGGGGCTGCCTGGGAATTTTTTCCCCACGACCATGCCCGCTCTCGCGCCTATCGTTGGGGAGAAGATGGAATTGCGGGAATTTCTGATAATCATCAGCGATTATGTTTTGCGATCGCTCTCTGGAATGGTGAAGATGCAATTCTCAAAGAGAGACTTTTCGGTCTCACAGGAAATCAGGGGAATCACGGGGAAGATGTTAAAGAATACTACTTCTACCTGGATAACACCCCGACTCACTCCTACATGAAATATCTTTATAAATATCCCCAAGCTGCTTTTCCATACAACCAACTGGTAGAAGAAAATCGACGCAGAGATCGCCAAGCTCCAGAGTTTGAATTAATCAACACAGGTATATTTGATCAAGACCGCTATTTTGATGTATTCGTTGAGTATGCTAAGGCTTCACCCGACGACATTTTAATTGAGATCAGTGTGATTAACCGTGGCCCAGAAGCAAAAACGCTGCATTTGTTACCAACGCTCTGGTTTCGCAACACCTGGTCTTGGACTTCTAATCAAGAAGAAAAGCCGTGGCTGAAAATTAGCCAATCTAACTCTCACCTCAGCACCATCGAAGCTTATCACCCCTCTTTAGAAACCCGATGGCTGTACTGTAATGAAACTCCAGAACTATTATTTACAGAAAATGAGACTAATAATCAAAGATTGTTTGGAGTTGGCAATGCTTCGGCATACGTTAAAGATGGCATAAATAATTATGTCGTAAATGGGCAAAAAACAGGTGTCAATCCCAATCACATTGGCACTAAGTTTGCCGCTCGTTACGAATTACATATCGGTGCAGGCGAAACTAAGAAAGTGCGGTTGCGATTAAGTGATGCCCAAAATTTAGTTGCACCATTCGGGACTGACTTTGATACAGTTTGGCAACAGCGTCAGCGCGAGGCAGATGAATTTTATCAGCGAATTTGTCCGTTTCCGATGTTAGAAGACAGGCGGAATGTGCAGCGACAGGCATTTGCCGGCATGTTGTGGAGTAAGCAATTTTACTATTATGTAGCTGAAGAATGGCTAAAAGGCGATCCGGCTGGCCCGCCACCACCAGCATCGCGGCTCAATGGCAGAAACCATGAATGGTTTCATGTATTTAACGACGATGTACTTTCCATGCCCGACAAATGGGAATATCCTTGGTTTGCAGCTTGGGATTTAGCTTTTCATGTAATTCCGCTCTCAATGATTGACCCCGACTTTGCCAAACTGCAACTGAGTCGCTTGACACGAGAGTGGTATATGCATCCTAACGGTCAGCTACCAGCCTATGAATGGGCTTTTGGTGATGTCAATCCCCCCGTACATGCTTGGGCTGCATGGCAGGTTTATCAGATTGAGCAAAAAATTTATGGTCATGCAGATAAAAAATTTTTGGAGGGTGTTTTTCAGAAATTACTGCTCAACTTTACTTGGTGGGTTAACCGGAAAGATTTAGAAGGCAGAAATATCTTTCAGGGTGGCTTTTTAGGCATGGATAATATTGGTGTCTTCGACCGTAGTGTTGAACTACCAACTGGTGGATATCTACAACAAGCAGATGGTACAAGTTGGATGGCGATGTATTGTCTGAATATGCTGACGATCGCCTTAGAGTTAGCAAAAGAAAATTCTACCTACGAAGACATCGCCAGCAAGTTTTTCGAGCATTTCTTGTACATTGCAGATGCCATGAACGGCTTTGGTGATGTCGATATAGCATTATGGGATGAAACTGATAGTTTTTATTACGATGCCCTACATTCACCAAATGGTCATCACTTCCCGATGAAAGTGCGATCGCTAGTGGGGTTAATCCCATTATGTGCTGTGAACATTTTAGAACCAGAAACCTTAGAGCGACTCCCAGGCTTTAAGCAACGGACAGAATGGTTTTTGGAAAATCGCCCTGATCTGACCCGAAATATCGCTTGTATGCAGAAACGAGGTATGGGTGAACGCCGACTGCTAGCGATCGCTTATCCAGATAAACTCCGTCGCATCTTAGAAAAAATGTTAGATGCAACGGAATTTTTTAGCCCTTATGGTATTCGCTCTGTTTCTAAAGTTCATGCTGACCATCCTTACGTCTTAACGGTGGATGGTCAACAGCATCGAGTCGATTACGAACCTGCTGAGTCTAGCACAGGAATGTTTGGCGGTAATTCCAACTGGCGCGGCCCAATTTGGTTTCCGATTAATTATTTACTGCTGGAATCGCTGCAAAAGTTCTATCGCTATTTCGGCGACGATTTCAAAGTTGAGTGTCCAACTGGTTCAGGCCAAATGATGACGCTTAAGGAAGTATCAATTGAATTAGCTCAAAGGCTGATCCAAATTTTTCTGACAGATACTTCTGGTAAACGACCTTTTTATGGTGGAACAGAAAAATTCCAAACTGACCCTAATTGGCGCGACCTGATTCTGTTCAATGAATACTTTCATGGAGACAATGGCGCTGGTATTGGTGCTAGTCATCAAACTGGTTGGACAGGTTTAATCGCCAAATTAATCCAGCAATGTGCAGAACAAGTGTTGTCAGATTAATTTCCGAATTTGGGGAAATCACTAATAGTTATGACAAGCAGCAGCGCCCAAGTTCGATCGATGTCAAACATTAACAACGAAGGTATCGCCATTGTGCCCAATTCTGAATGCGCCAGCAATCTAAAACAGTTCTTGTGGGCGGATGATTCCGAAACCAGCGGTTATGCAATTCGTCGTGGAACAATTCCTTGTGGACGATTGTTTTAAGCCATAGCACGTAAAGTTTTATGGAAATAAGTTAGTTTACTAGGGTTTGAACGCATGTAATTTTGAGCTGATTTAGCTCAAAATTACATTGAACTACCAATAATTCATGCAGCCAAGAACGGAGCGATCGCCCCTCGCTCCGTTTTGGGGCTAACCAGAACTTCCAAGTAATCATGTTCTATTTTCCAAACATAAGACTGTTATGATACCTATTGCATAAGCAATGATATCTTTCCAATCAAATACACTTCCCAAAGCAACAGCTAGAATCTTATATTTTTGCAATCCTAAATTATTTACAAAATTAAAATATTGAAGAATTTCGATAGTACAAGAAAAGGCAAAAACTGATAAAGCGGCGATGGATGAATGTATATTACAAAAAGCTTTGACAAAGCAATAAATTAGGATGACTACTAAAACATCACCGATAAAAGGACGAATGAAACTCTCATTTACAAAAACAGCAATATATACCTCGATTAAAAATAGTATAACTGTGAAGTAGAAATATTTTTTGTTGAAGATAAACATGGCAATCAATAGCGCTCAAAAGGTATGTTGCCTAACTGCTTTCCAGATGTCGATGAAGCACCAGAATATAATACAGTAGATGCTCAGTATATGGCTGTAGCCTTAATGTTTGCGATCGCTGATCCAAATGTTCCGAGTTAATTGCTAGTTAACTATACCGTCATTTATGGTTGGTCAAATGATTAAGTCCTTATCATATTTTTTGTCGGCTGGTTTATTTGAAATCGGGGGCGGCTACTTGATCTGGTTGTGGTTGCGCGAAGGTAAGCCGTTCTGGTGGGGGATATTGGGTGGAATTGCTTTAGCTATCTATGCCATTATTGCAACTCTCCAACCAGCAAATTTTGGCAGAGTGTATGCGGCTTATGGTGGCGTATTTATCGCAATGGCAATGCTTTGGGGTTGGAAGATAGACGGGGTGATTCCAGACCGTTACGATTTTCTCGGAGCAAGTTTCGCTTTAGTGAGTGTATTAATTATCATGTTTGCACCCAGAAATTAAGTAAAATTTCTATATTATTTTTGACCAATAACTTTTATAATCTCCGCTTTTAAACAGATAATAATCTCGCAAGTATCTTGGTTTGTAACAGTAGGTAACTAAAAATTTGGAATTTTGTAGCGCTTGAATAAAATGTTATTCTTCAAAAAAAAGATGTAATGATTGCGTATGTCAATACACCCTTATTGAAATATTGGCAACTACAATCAGGATTATATTTTTGTTAAAATTTCCAGAAAATTAAGGTTAAGTAACTTTCAACACAAAAATATGTAACAAAAAGTAATCAAATGTAGTTAAGTATACAAAATTATTGGTGCTGAGGGAAAAAACAAGTGTTGAAGAAAGTTGTGATGATTGGGGCTATCACCCTACTGTTTTTGGGAGTACCGTTGATGGGCAATGCTTTTGCCCAAACACCAGCCGCCGCTGTGCCTGCTGCTGATACCGGAGATACAGCATTTATGCTGATGAGATCAGCATAAATGCTGCTAATGACACCAGGATTGGCATTCTTTTATGGTGGATTTGTCCGATCGCGCAACATCCTAAACACATTGATGATGAGCTTTGTGTTGATGGCGATCATCGGTGTTACCTGGATTCTATGGGGCTATAGTCTCTCCTTTGCGCCAGGTTTACCGTTTATCGGTGGATTGCAATGGTTGGGGTTAAATGGTGTTGGGTTAGAGATCACCGATTATCTCAAAGGATCGAACCCACCAGAAGTTGTTTCTTATGCCGCAACGATACCCCACCAGGCATTCATGATTTACCAAGCCATGTTTGCCATTATCACCCCAGCCTTAATTTCTGGGGCGATCGCAGAACGGATGAGTTTCTGCGCCTATTCGCTGTAATCAAGAAAACTCGTATCTCCTACCGCTAGCACAACTGGTATGCCATTTATCTGTCGTGCTGTTTGTTTAAAAGAGGGTTGAGTCAACTTAGAAAATGTTATTTTGGGATTAGAAAAAAATTCGTAACCACGTTTGAGGTCGCTGGCGCTTTTAAATACTTTTAATAATGGCTCTCCATATTTTACAGACAAACACTCTGCAATCGATACTGCTTGTTGAGTTAAGCGTTTGTCTCCAAAATTACACTCTAGGTACGGACTTATCTCTAATATTTTCATTTGCACCCATGTCACTCACACCTATAACGACGATACCAGCAAATATAAAGATCATTTTTATGGGAGTTCGGTTCGCGAATGACATTCGCGAACCGAACTTCCCTTTCCACATCCCGTGAAAAGTCAGCTTACTACCGGATTTTTTATTGACATCTCATTTTGGGAAATTTCCCTGCCGAAAATTATTTTTTAAAGATTAAAGATTAAGTGAAGAAGACTTGACTGTTTTATAAATTAGATCATAAATTTCTTACGAATAACTACAAAAAACATTTACAGATGTGCAATAGTTTCTTAAACTCCTACTAAGGTTATTTGAGTTTATGCTTTTTAAGCAAGTGGTCTAAAGGAAAAATATCAAAAACCACAGGTTATAACTTCTGACGCTACTTTTCCCTCGTTCAAGGATAGTTTGGAGGATGACACTGAAATTTATGTACAAACAAAAATTGAAAACAAAAAAGAGGCATCTTTCTGCAAAAAATTCTCCGATAAACCCACAATTCAACTCCAAAGTCAAGCTATTTAATCTGATTAGGCGGCTCTCTCCCAGTTCGCAAGCTTGTTTACCTATAGCTTGTCTGATTGTGTTGGGTTGGGGTTATGCCGCAGTTGCCCAAACTCCAGCCGCAGGTCCAACGACAGCAGAACTAAAAGTTGCTCTTGACACCTTATGGGTTGCGATCGCAGCTTTTTTAGTGTTCTTCATGAACGCTGGTTTTTGTATGTTAGAAACAGGCTTCTGTCGCCAGAAAAACGCTGTCAATGTTCTTTCCAAAAACCTGATTGTATTTGCTCTGTCTACCATTGCCTTTTGGTCTATCGGTTTTGCCTTAATGTTCGGTGATGGCAACGACTTCATTGGATTAAATGGGTTTTTCTTAGGGGGAGCAGATAACAGTCCCGCCACAGGAGATGCTTATAAAGGTATCTTCGGTGCTATGAATTGGGCTGGTGTACCTTTAGCAGCCAAGTTTTTATTCCAGCTAGTGTTTGCTGGAACAGCAGCAACAATCGTTTCTGGCGCAGTAGCCGAACGAATTAAGTTTGTTGACTTCCTAATTTTCAGCCTCTTACTTGTAGGTATTGCCTATCCCATTACCGGACACTGGATTTGGGGTGGTGGTTGGCTAGCAGACAGAGGTTTTTGGGATTTTGCCGGTTCTACGGTGGTTCACTCTGTAGGTGGCTGGGCAGCTTTGATGGGAGCAGCATTTCTTGGGCCCCGTCTTGGTAAATATCAAGATAAGCAAGTCGTTGCTATGCCCGGTCACAACATGAGTATTGCCACTTTGGGCTGTTTGATCCTCTGGTTGGGCTGGTTTGGTTTCAACCCCGGTTCTGTAATGGCTGCTGATCCTAGTGCAATCAGTCACATTGCTGTAACCACTAACATGGCTGGTGCTGCCGGTGGAATTTCCGCTACAATTACAGCTTGGTTGTACTTAGGTAAACCAGACCTGTCAATGATTATCAATGGTATTTTGGCTGGCTTGGTTGGGATTACAGCGTCTTGTGCTTACGTAGGTATTCCTGCTTCTTTAGTCATTGGCTTGATTGCTGGAGTACTGGTAGTTTTCTCTGTAACATTCTTTGACAAACTTGGCATTGATGACCCAGTGGGAGCTACCTCAGTTCACTTAGTTTGTGGCATCTGGGGGACTCTAGCAGTGGGTCTATGGTCTGTTGGCCCTGGTGTTTATTCCTGGTATGCACTTGGCCCAGAAAAAGGCTTATTTGCAGGTGGTGGTCTTGGGCAGTTTGGTGTTCAGTTACTGGGCGTTGCCACAGTAGGTGGCTTCACTGTTTTACTCAGTAGTATTTTTTGGCTAGCGCTGAAAGCTACTTTAGGTATCAGAGTATCTAAAGAAGAGGAACTAGAAGGTTTAGATATCGGTGAACACGGTATGGAAGCCTACAGTGGATTTCTTAAAGAAGGTGATGCAACTGGATTTTCTGAAGAACAAGGCTCAATTGGAAGATTTTAGGGTAAATATTCTTTTGGTTTTTCCTCTAGTACTTTGTCAACCTAGTTTTGCGGGTTTCTAGTAAGTACTTTGTTTACATACGAACTTACTTACCCATCAATTTAAAGTTGACAGATTAGTACCGCAAAGCGGAAGTCAAAAGCTTTATGGAATAAGCTCTTTAAGGATTTAAAATGGTTGCCCTGTTTCCGCCGTACTAGTAGCATTTTTCTAATGTTGAGCTATCAAAACACCATTAGTCGATTGACCTAATTCCGTAAAATTCTCTATCCAAACGAAAAGTAGGGGTTTTATACCTCCTACTTTTCGTTTGGATAAATACCTGACATAAATACATCGGTAGGGAATACTTTTCGGTTAAGCATTTTTAATTCGGAATCGGGTTGAGAAAAGGGTAAAGGGTAAGGGTTAAAGGTTTTTTCTTTCCCCTTCCCCCTTAACCGAGAAGTATTGCTTTGCTTGCTTCTATGCGATCAGTTTCAAGCACAAACTGCAAATTGATGATGCTTTAGATACCTTTCCTGTGCATGGCGTTGGGGGTACAGTGGGTGCGATTTTAACAGCAATCTTTGCTACCACTCAAGTCAACTCAGCAGGTAAAGACGGTGTGCTACGTGGTAACTTTGGTGAATTGGGAGTTGAACTAATAGCAATTGCCATTGCCTATGCGATCGCAGCTGTTGGTACAGTGATTATTCTCAAAGTTATCGATGCTACAGTCGGTTTGCGAGTCAAAGAAGAAGCCGAATTGCAAGGTTTGGATATCAACGAACACGGTGAAGAAGGTTATAATTCCGAGTTTGGCGATCGTCCTACTCAGTGAAGAGTGCTGAGTGATTCAATTTTGGATTTTAGATTTTAGATTTTAGATTTTTTTTCAATCCAAAATTCAAAATCCAAAATTGGGCTGATTTGCGATCGCTAGCGTTAAAATCTGATTCAAATAATTGGTAAATTTCGCTAGTCGTGTCTACATCTCTTAAAACCTTTCCTATCTGGGCATTTTTCTCGCTGTTAACCAACGGCATCCTAATGTTGGCGGTCATCCTGCTAATTTGGCAACAGCAGCGAGTGGCCGCTTTTTTTGGAATAATAACATCCTCAGAGCCAATCAACCTGAACAGCGATCGCCAAATTGCTACACCTGACTTGGGTCGCCGTCACCAACTTACTTACCGGGAGTGGATAGACATCCTCAATCAAGAAGCCAAGGTAGCTGCCGACCAACGTCCTCCGCATTTAACCATTTTGGCGGGAGATTCTCTGAGTTTGTGGTTTCCCACTGAGTTATTACCCGAAGGTAAAAATTGGCTCAATCAAGGAATTTCTGGCGAAACCAGCAATGGACTCTTGAAAAGATTGAATATATTTGACCGCACCCAGCCAGAAGTAATTTTTGTGATGATTGGCATTAATGATTTAATTCGAGGAATGAGCGACAGGGTAATTTTAGATAATCAACGGCAAATTATCAATTACCTGCGAAACACGCATCCCACAGCCCAAATTGTTATCCAATCAATTTTGCCGCATGGGGCAAAGGAAGCAACTTGGAAAGGACGAGAGAAACTGTTGACTATTGCCAATAGTCGCATTCGCAAGTTGAATCAGCAATTGCAAAATATATCTACCAAAAAAGGTGTGAAATTTCTCGATTTATATCCCCTCTTTACCAACACGCAAGGTAATCTCCGCCGGGAATTTACTACTGATGGCTTACACTTAAGTCGGGAAGGCTATATAGTTTGGCGTTCTGCATTGCAGATTTATAGCGACATTGAATTAAAACCCCAGCGTCAACGTCCTTCGGGGAAAAAGGCTAAAGGACAAGGCATTGCTGATTAATGGGATGAATTTTGTTTCGCGCAAAGGCAAGGCAGCGCGTTGCGGGGGTGGAGGAGTTTGTAGCGACTGCCGCGCAAAGGCGCAAAAAATCTAGATTTACCTTTTGCTAACAATCTCAATTCATCCCGCATTTATGCAACGCCAAGGACAATAAGAAGTAATATCTTTAGAATAAAGCTTTGTATAAATCGCGTCTTGACGCGAGACAATAAAAAATAGTGGTTTAAGTAGAAAAATATAATGGATACAAAAGCTTTTAAGCGGACGCTCCAACATTCAGAAAATTACAATCGTAAGGGCTTTGGTCATCAAGCAGAAGTTGCCACCCAGTTGCAATCTGAGTATCAAAGTAACTTGATTCAGGAAATTCGCGATCGCAATTACACTCTGCAACGGGGTAATGTGACGATCCGACTAGCACAAGCTTTTGGCTTTTGTTGGGGTGTAGAACGTGCTGTAGCTATGGCCTATGAAACCCGTCAGCACTTTCCCACAGAACACATCTGGATTACTAATGAGATTATTCACAACCCTTCTGTAAATCAGCGAATGCAGGAGATGGAAGTAGAATTTATCCCAGTTGAAGGAAATCAAAAAGACTTTTCTGTTGTTGAAACTGGTGATGTAGTTATATTACCAGCTTTTGGCGCTAGCGTTCAAGAAATGCAGATACTTCACGATAAAGGCTGCAAAATTGTTGATACAACTTGTCCTTGGGTTTCTAAAGTTTGGAACACAGTAGAAAAGCACAAAAAAATTGATTATACTTCAATTATTCACGGTAAATATAAGCATGAAGAAACAGTCGCTACTAGTTCCTTTGCTGGCAAGTATTTAATCGTGTTGAATTTGCCAGAAGCAGAATATGTTGCTGACTATATTATCAATGGTGGAAATCGTGAAGAATTTTTGACAAAATTTGCTAAAGCTTGTTCAGCAGGATTTGACCCCGATCAAGATTTAGAAAGAGTTGGCATTGCAAACCAAACTACAATGCTTAAAGGCGAAACTGAGCAACTTGGCAAGGTTTTTGAGCATACCATGTTGCAGAAGTATGGCCCCACCGAATTAAATCAGCATTTCCAAAGCTTCAATACTATCTGTGATGCCACCCAAGAACGGCAAGATGCCATGTTGGAGTTAGTGCAGCATAATTTAGATTTGATGGTAGTAATTGGTGGGTTTAATTCATCGAATACCACACAATTACAACAAATTGCTTTTGAGCAGAAAATTCCTTCCTATCACATTGATACTGTTGAACGAATTAAATCAGGTAATTCTATTGAACATCGGCAATTGAATGGCCAGTTAATAACCACAGAAAACTGGTTATCAGATGGAGAAATTGTTGTGGGAATTACTTCTGGCGCTTCCACACCAGATAAGGTGGTGGAAGATGTGATTCAGAAGATTTTTGCAATGAAAGCAACAGCAGCGCTGGTTTAAATTTTAGGGATGTATGGCAACCTAATTAAACATAAATACTCAGGAGATAGATACCCAACTTCTCAAATAAGTCGGGTATCTGAGTATTTTTATTTATACCCAATATTTATATGTTCAGGACTTACGCAAACAATAGCCGAAACCGTGATTTTTAGGTAGGGGCAATTCATGAATTGCCCCTACAGCGTCTCATTTTGCGTAAGTCCTAATGTTATTCAACGCTCTCAACTAAAGCTAATCGTTTACGATCCTGTGAATGAGGTGATTGTAGAATGGAAAAATTAGAGCAATATCAAGGTTATATTCAACAATTATTAGCCGCTTATGCTAGTCGAGGTTCGTCAAAAAGTGAAATAGAAAAACAAGTCATTTTTGATATTATTCACGATCACTATCAATTAGTATACGTAGGCTGGAAGAATCGACGACGGCAATATGGCTGTGTTTTGCATCTTGATATCAAAGATGGGAAGATTTGGATACAATATGATGGGACTGAGATTGGTATTGCCAATGATTTAGTAAAATTAGGAGTCCCAAAGGAAGATATTGTTTTGGCATTTCATGAACCGTTGGTAAGGCAATACACTGGATTTGCTGTGGGTTAAAAAGCCTAGGAACTATTGCCTGCTACGTCTTATTAATAATATTTACGGTGATTACCAAAAATAATGTTTTTTAGATATTGTTAAAAATTCTAGCTAATAGTCCAATACAGTTCAGATAAGACCAAAACATTTGTAGAGACGGCGATTTATCGCGTCTCAAAAACCCAAAATTTTGTACCAGTAGCCCTTAACCCAAGCGTATTGGCTAATAGTCGTAATAAAAAACCCGATTCTCGAAAAAATCGGGCATTTCTATTTAAATTAAATAGCCTAGATCATAGATAGGATGGGAAAAACCTACCTATTTAAAAAAGTCTATGAATTGGATACCTTGCTCCAGCTTTTTTTGCGTTGGGACAACAGAAAAAGCCCAGCAATTAAACCGACTCCAAGTGTGGTAGAGGGTTCAGGTATTGATGTCATCTCATCGTAGTCATAAGTTACTTTGATATTTGCTTTGGCAAGTGTATCAAAATAGGAACTCATGTTGCCTGATCCTGTGACTAATGACTTGGCTGAAGCTGAGAACAAAAAGTCTACGTTGCCATTACCAATGAAAGACTGCAAGAATTGGGCATTAGTGAAAGACTGGGTATTAGATTGTGTGGCAGTTAAGTTAGAAAGAGTCTTGCCAGATGCGCCACTATAATCAGTTATGCCGTCATATCTAGGAACTGGGTAGGTGAAGCTATCTTCTGGATTAAGCCCAAACAGAAACTGATTATTTAGTTTTAAGCTGAGTTCACTGGCAAGCGTTACTGTCACATTAGTCGAAGATTTACTCCTGTTTTCAAAGCCTGCATTTCCAAGTAGATCGCCAGTAAATCCGATCGTTACACCCTTGAGCGTGCCTAGAGACGAGTTAAATTTTTGGATGCTCAGAGGTGTATCAATGATATCTGTAAGCTCGTAATCAATGAAACTAGTGTACGAGAGAGAAGCTGCATTAGCTGCTCCAGATGTTACAACAATCCCTACCAAAGTGGTAGCAGCAGCCAGAGTATTAAATAGTTTTGTTGTCATGATCAAAGATGTTTTTTTTAACCGAATTATCACGGGGTTACTAGCTTATTTTTAACTCTAAAATTTTGCTTATGGGCTTGATAAATACACGTAAACTTGTATAAAGTTTTGATGTTGAATTACTTTGATAAATAGACCTTTTTATCGACATATATAAAGTTTTGTTAAGCAAAGAGGCTTTGATAGTGGGAGTTATATGTCGAAATATTAAGCTAGTTTTTGTTAGTTCTTGAGAATTGAACTCTAGTAAATAGGTCAACCTAATTAAACATAAAACGCTCAGGAGATAGATCCCTGACTTCTCGCCAGAAGTCGGGGATTTGGTTACTGTGTTTATCTATACTCAAATACTAATCCCTCCTAAAAATTGGTTCTACTGGGCTTCCGTACTAAAGCTGCAAATGCGTAGATATTGTTTTGTATAAAATTATAGGCATAAGCGACTGGTACGCAAAAACTGCCCTATTGTCGCCCAAACCAATCTGAAATTGCTAACTATGTAACAAAGCTTCTAGCTAAAATAGGGCTATGTCTGAAACTTTGACTTCTGTAACCGCAACACGTCCCATGTTCATCCTCGTAGATGGACACTCCCTCGCTTATCGTTCATACTTTGCTTTCGCCAAAGGGCGAGATGGAGGACTGCATACCAAAACGGGGATTCCTACGAGTATATGTTTTGGTTTTGTTAAGTGCCTGCTGGAGGTAATGGCAACACAACAGCCCCAAGCAATGGCGATCGCTTTTGATTTGGGTGAGGCAACTTTTCGCCACGAAGCTGACGAGACTTATAAAGCCGATCGCAAAGAAACGCCAGAAGACTTTATTCCCGACTTAGCAAATCTCCATGAGTTGCTCAATGGCTTCAATCTACCAATTTTCACTGCTCCTGGTTACGAGGCAGATGATGTTTTGGGAACCTTAGCACAGCGAGTAACTGCTGCTGGGTATAGGGTGAAGATTCTCACAGGCGATCGCGATTTATTTCAACTAATCGATCCTGACAAGGAAATTACTGTCCTGTATTTTAGTCCAGATGCCCTAAAACGCTCTACAAATAGCATCGCGGAATTTGAAGCAGAACAAGTCAAAGAGAAGATGGGCGTTTTACCTTCACAAATTGTTGATTTTAAAGCTCTTTGTGGTGATAAATCTGATAATATTCCTGGGGTCAAGGGAATTGGCGAAAAGACAGCAGTGCAGCTGCTAAATACCTATGGTTCCCTTGACCATATTTATGCTGCGTTAGATGAAATTAAAGGAGCAAATCAGAAAAAACTGACAGTGGGTAAAGAAGATGCCGAAAAGTCCCGCTATTTAGCAAATATAGTTCTTAATGTTCCTATAGAAATTAATTTAGAAGATTGTGAATTAACCGGATTTGATGCCAGTATTCTTGCACCAATTTTAGAAAAATTAGAATTAAATAAATTTTTAGACAAAATTAACGACCTCCAGCAACGTTTTGGTGGAAAAGTTGCAGAAAATCCACCAGCTAAAACAGACGCAATTAATCCCAACTCTACTAACTCAGAATTTGGCGCTGATGAAGATAATGATTTGTGGTTTTTCAGTGCTAGTGATACAGCCGCAATTCCACTACAATCTACTTCTCCAATTACGCCACTTATCATCGATACCGAAGCAAAATTAACTGAGTTAGTAGAACTTTTGCAAAAATTTACTAATGCAGAAACACCCGTTGCTTGGGATACTGAAACCACCGATTTAGAACCAAGAGACGCTGAGTTAGTAGGAATTGGTTGCTGTTGGGGAATAAAACCAGATGAGGTGGCCTATATTCCTGTAGGACATAAAACTGGGGAAAATTTGAATAAAGATTTGGTGCTAGAAGCATTACGCCCAATTCTCGAAAGTGCTGATTATCCTAAAGCTCTACAAAATGCCAAATTTGACCGCTTAGTTCTCAGGTGTCAAGGAATTAACTTGGCGGGAGTGGTATTTGATCCTATGCTGGCAAGTTACATTCTAAGAGCTGATTCTAGCCATAATTTGATGGATTTGGCGAATAAATATTTGGGATTGACGGCTAAAAGTTACTTAGATTTAGTTCCTACAGGTAAAACCATTGCTGATATAGATATTCCCTCTGTCGCAGATTACTGCGGGATGGATGCTTATTCTACCTTTGGTTTAGTGTCGAAACTGCGTGAGGAACTGGAGCAATTTCCAGCTTTGTCTAAACTATTTGTGGAAATAGAACAGCCACTAGAAGCAGTTTTAGCCGAAATGGAATACACAGGTGTTCGCATTGACATTCCTTACCTTAAAGAACTTTCCGAAGAATTAGAAAAAAATTTGGCAGGAATTGAACAAAAAGCCTATGCTGCTGTTCCTGGTGAAACCTTCAACTTGAACTCACCTAAGCAGTTAAGTGAAATACTGTTTAACAAGCTAAATTTAGACAGTAAAAAGTCTCGTAAAACTCCTACAGGCTTTTATTCTACTGATGCGGCGACGCTAGAAAATTTACAAGGAGATCACCCTTTTGTCGATGCGCTATTAGAGTACCGGACTCTACATAAGCTTTACTCTACATACGTCAAAGCTATACCAAAACTAGTACGCCCAGATACCCAACGGGTGCATACAGATTTCAATCAGACTGTTACAGATACTGGACGTTTATCTTCTTCTAATCCGAATTTGCAAAATATTCCAATTGGCACAGCTTTTAGTCGCCAGATTCGGAAGGCGTTTTTACCCGAACCTGGTTGGTTAATGGTAGCTGCTGATTACTCACAAATTGAATTGCGGATTTTGGCTCATTTGAGTCAAGAGCCGATATTAGTGCAAGCATATCAGCAAAATGAAGATGTTCACACTGTTACCGCGCGGTTAGTATTTGAAAAAGAAGATGTGACATCAGATGAACGAAGGTTAGCAAAAACTATCAATTTTGGCGTGATATATGGAATGGGTTCTCTAAGGTTTTCGCGCTCAACCGGGATAGATAAGACTATTGCCAACGAGTTCATTAAGCGGTTTAATGAACGATATCCGAAAGTATTTGCATATTTGGAGCGAGTGAAAAAAGAAGCAATATCTCAAGGTTATGTAGAAACTATTCTCGGTCGTCGTCGTTATTTTGACTTTACTAATAACAGTTTACGCAAATTAAAAGGCAGTAATCCAGAAGATATTGATCTGAGTAAATTAAAGAATTTAGGCCCTTTTGATGCGGGTTTACTACGCTCCGCCGCTAATGCACCAATTCAAGGTTCCAACGCTGATATTATCAAAATTGCAATGGTAAGACTACATGAGGTTTTGAAGAACTATCAGGCGCGTTTGTTGTTGCAAGTTCACGATGAATTAGTGTTTGAAATTCCCCATCAGGAGTGGGAAGAATTACAACCACAAATTAAGTCGGTGATGGAAAACGCAGTCCAGTTGAGTGTGCCGTTGCTGGTAGATGCGCGTGTAGGTGAAAATTGGATGGAGACGAAGTAAGTTTAATTGGGGATTAAAACAATTACATCGGGATGGGCGTACATCTGTCTTAGCAGTTACAGCAACTCTACCTTATATCAATCAATTATGTGCAGTTTTTAAATGGTAAAGCTTTATTAGATTTTGATGCAACTCGTATAATTAAAACAGCTTGAAACATTTACACTGCTCAAAAATCAAATTCAATAGCCCTGACTCTGGCAATCACCAGAATCAGGGTTATTTTATCGTCTGACAATTTGCTAATTACGCGAATCTTTCCAGCTAGGAACTTCCTGCTAAGGATTCGGCGCAGAGGGTGTGACGATTCCAGCCAAAGCAGCAATCGCGCAGGGCGCTAACGTCGTGAGTAAATCTGGAGTAGATTTTCCACAGATTTGAAGCACTACTGCACCAGCAACACAACCTATAACGGTTATTGCTAAGGTGACGACAGCCATGCGATACGTCCAATAGTCCTGGTTGTTTGAGGATTTATATCTTTTGAGCAAAGGTTTTTTCGGTAACATGGGATGACTCCATCTTTAGGATATAGCGCAACTTGCTATAATATAGCTTATATCACGCCTTTGTATAGTGTGAATATCTAATTTTTTTGTGCTTTAGGCTATGGCATCTCAATCCATTCCACTCAAAGAACTGGGTCAAATTTCTCAAGGAATCATCCCTAGTCGCTATGTAAGCAATCAAGGAGAGACTTATCGTGTCGTTAGCGTTAGCGATCTTGAATATCTATATGTAGAAAATGTCCATAATCAAGTTCAACTTGCTATACCTGACCTTCAACGGTATCAGCTACTCGAAAACGATGTAGTTATAGCGATTCGAGGTACACTCCTTAAATCCTCAGTGGTTAGTATGCCTGTGCAAGGAAGTATGTGTAACCAAAACACAGTCTTCTTCCGCTCAAAATCTCACCAAGTTAACCCTTTGTACTTAACTGTGCTGCTGCGGTCAGAATATTTTGAACGGTTGCCATCTTTTAGAGAAAGGCAATCTACCACTACTCTACCTGCTATCAGGGTTGCCGACCTTCGCAATTTAGAAATCCCGTTACCTGATTTGCAGACTCAGAATCAGATAGCTCAACTTTTTCTGTCTGTTGAGCAGGCAAAAAAGGTTACATTATCAGCGATTAAAACTCGCCAAAAACTCTCCGAAGTTGCTCTTTTTCAAGCGTTAGGGGTGCAAATATGATCAGTGCAGTCGAAATAGAAAGTAAACTTTGGCAAATCATTGATGTCTTGCGTGAGAAGTATGCTTTAGGTGAAAGTGTAGACTGTGTGCTGAAGTTGCTCCTCTTTAAACGATTGTCAGATCAATCATGTACAGAAGAAAGAACACGATTGTCTGTTCCTGAAGAAGCACACTGGTCTGTTATACAAAGAAAACGGCGTGATCTGGCTCAAAAACTCAGTGAAGCTTTGACTGTCATAGAAGAAACTAACTCTAACCTAAGAGGAGTTTTTACTAATTCAGAAATTAACTTCTGGACTAGGTTTGATGATGAAACACTACTACGTATAATCAAACTTTTTTCTGAGTTAGACCTTAGCAATGAAAATTTTGATGATTTAAATGAACTAGGTAAAGCAGGTGAAAACTTTATCGAAAAAAGTGCCTATCTTGAAGGAATTGCAGGAATCTATACTCCACGTCAACTTACTCAGATGATGGTTGAATTAATCAATATACAGCAAGAAACAAGTATTTATGATCCTGCTTGTGGCTCTGGTGAATTTTTGGCTGAAGCTGTAAAATTCATCAAGAAAATTGGAGGAAATTTATCCCAAGTAAATATATATGGGCAGAATACAGATGTTCACAAATATGTAACTGCCAAAACTAATTTAATACTTCATGGAATTGATAACCCTGATATTCGGATAGGCAACGCCATCTTAGAACCTTGTTTTGTTGAAGATGGTGATCTGAGATTGTTTGATGTAGTGCTAAGTAATCCGCCTTTTAACCTCAAATACCTACCAATGGATCTTATGCAGGTTAATTATCCTAGTCGATTTTCTTATGGAGTCCCTAGCAACGGTATAGGGGATTTTTTGTTTATCCAGCATATTCTCTCCTCTCTCAACAATACCGGAAAAGCAGCAGTGTTATTACCGCGTGGAGTCCTTTTTCGGGAGGGAGATGA
This sequence comes from Nostoc sp. WHI, assembly GCF_015714725.1. Lineage (GTDB taxonomy): Bacteria > Cyanobacteriota > Cyanobacteriia > Cyanobacteriales > Nostocaceae > Nostoc. The sequence continues at coordinate 33,590 of NZ_WBKM01000356.1, read as the reverse complement.
AGGAGAAATTCGCAGAAGAATAATTGAAGCAGACTTGATTGAAGCGATTATCGAACTTGCTCCAAAGCTTTTTTATTACACTTCAATCCCTGTTGTAATAGTGATCTTCAATCGAAGAAAACCTAATAAAAACAAAATTTTATTTATTGACGCAAGCCGTGAATATGAAGCTGTAAAAGGGCATAATCTTCTACACTGTAAGCATACAGATCATATTGTCTCCACATATCGCAGCTTTTCAGATGAAGAAGGGTTTGCAAAAATAGAGACTGTCGGAAAAATCGCTGATAACAAATATAACCTCAGCGTTAATTGCTACGTTATTCCTCCTGCTAATGAAAAAATTGATCTAACTATGGAAGTTAGCAAGCTTCATCAGTTAGAGGCTGAACGTTCTGAACTTGAAGCTAAAATAGACTATTACTTACGAGCTTTAGGAATCAAACTTTAGACTAGTTCATATCTACAGACTTAAGAGTGGTTATTTTATTTTGCTCACTAAATTGTAGTTTAGCTTGATGCCAGAAAATGCAACATCTATTTTTATTCATAATCTTAACCACTTTTGCTATTCAAGCGATATTATCTCAGAAGGAATTTTAATATGTATCATCGTTGGCTTTTATCTGCTTTCGCAATTTTGTTGAGTATAGTTTTAGCTGCTTGCGCTACTGCAACTACTCAGCAACCACAAACCAAAGTGGAAAATACCACTGAGGCAGCTAACACGAACTCTCAGCAGTTACCAAAAGGATCAGCAAAAAGAGTTGTTGCTCTTTCTTCTCTTGCTGCTGATATCATCTCTCAACTCGATCAAACAAAAATTGTTGGAATTACTGGGAGCAAATTATTTCAGAATGAGCCAAGATTTAAGGATCTTCCCCGCGTTAGTGAAGGCCAAAATCCGCCAAATTTAGAAAAAATTGTAGCACTCCAACCAGATTTAGTTATTGGTGCTGAAGGTTTTTCTACCGTACCAATTCAAAAACTTAAGCAGCTAGGAATTCCAACTTTGCTCACCAAGGTGAATAACTGGGAATCTTTAGAAGAACTTACTAAAACATTGGCTCAGTCAATTGACGCTGATCCTCAGCCTTTATTAAACCGTTATAAAACTTTTTTGCCAGACAAGCAAACGCAGAATCTTTCGGCTTTAGTTCTAGTTAGTCGTCAACCAATTTTAGCTCCAAATAAAAACAGTTGGGCAGGGGATTTGCTTGCGAAATTTCAGGCGAAAAATATAGCAGCAGATTTACAAGGCAAAAGTCCAATTGGCGGCTATGTGACACTTTCGGCTGAGAAGGTTTTGGAGGCAAATCCAGAGGTGATAATTTTGGTTAATTCGCCGCAAGGGAATTCGGAAGCAGCACTTTTAGATTCGCTGAAAAAGGAAGGTTTTTGGCAGCAATTGCAAGCGACTAAAAATAACCGAGTTTATGTGTTTGATTACTATGGGTTGGTGAATCCAGGTAGTATAGATGCAATTGAAAAAGCTTGTCAGGAGCTTAAGAAATCGCTGTTGGCATCACAGGGCATTTAGTACATAATTTCGGAAGTTTGTGGGGGATTGAGGTTTAATTTTAAACGCAAAGGGGCGCAGAGGGAAGCGCAGAGGAACGCAAAGTTTTTGAAAGATGTTGGTTATGATACAATACAGTTCAGATAAGACCAAAACATTTGTAGAGACGGCGATTTATCGCGTCTCAAAAACCCAAAATTTTGTACCAGTAGCCCTTAAGTGAACCGTATTGGGTTATGATAATGTTTTTAATCCCTGGTATAATTAATGGCTTTTTGATTAACTGGGATATTTTTTTGTGCTTCAGGAGATATACCTCCAAGACTGCGGAAATACAGTCCTCCAACAGTGACTAAAAATGTTACATATCCCACTGCTTGTACGAGATAGAGATGTTCTCTATAACCAAATAAAGATTTGAGAATAATGCCAGGAAACTGTTCGTCAGGTAATATTTTGGAAGTATTAGAAACCATTGGCCCTAAAATACAGGAGTGGATTCTAGTAAAGTGTTCGTAATAAAAACAAAAGTTTTCCGAGGCGCGGTTACTGAGAGCAACGCTAGCAATAGCTTCATCAAAACGTTGCAGCGCTGTCACAACTAAACCTGCAACAATTAACACTAATAAAATGCCCATTGCCTGGAAAAACTGGCGGATGTTAATTTTAACGCCCCATTTAAATAAAAGCACACCTATTGCGATCGCAACTATCACACCACCAAGGGCACCAATAACAGGCATTAACCCCTGTTGAAAACTACCAGCAATAAACAGAACGGTTTCAAAACCTTCGCGCACTATAGCAACAAAAATTAAACTAAAAATACCCCATCCAGCATTAGTATTTTTTGTCAAGGCGCTGTTAACAGCTCCTTCAACCGCAGCTTTCATAAATCTGGCTTGTTTGGTCATCCAGATTAGCATCCAACTGAGCATTGCGATCGCTAATACACAAAATACACCTTCCAGCGCTGGCTCAATCACTCCCGTGTATTGCGGATAAGCTTTGCCTAGTGCTTGAGTTACCCAACCGAATAGCACTCCTATTAAGGCACTGACGATAATGCCAACGCCGATACCAGCATATACCCAAGGGTTCAGCCGGGATTGTTTAGCTTTTTTCAGCAAAGCTAGGACAATTCCCACAACAAGGGCGGCTTCTACTCCTTCTCGGAGTGTAATCACAAAAGTAGGTAGAGCAGTACTAAAATTCATCTTTTGTCCTTTGTCTTTTATTCTTAGTCATTAGTCCCTAGCCAATAACTAATGACTAATGACTAATAACTATTAACTAAAATCGCGTAGCATCTTTTTGAGTTCGAGATTATGCATCTCTTCTTGCCCAATCATGCCACGAGCAAATTCTTCCAGATAAATGCTGGCATTGGTAACAGTTTCGAGCAGATTTTTATACAAATCCAATGCCTTCTTTTCATGAGATAAGCTTTCTTCCAAGATATCCTTGACTTTATGCTGATAGGTTTCTTCCATTGAGGCAATTTTCAAGGAAGGATGTCCATCTAAACCGGTGAGAATTTCTCCCACTTGTTCGGCATGAAGTAAAGATTCACTTGCCTGTGCTTTGAAAAAAGCCACGATTGGAATGCGATTAGGGCCAGTCACCATCAAAGAATAATGTGTATAGCGCACTACCCCTGCTAGTTCAAATTCCATGATGGCGTTTAGCAAGTCAATGGTCTTTTTATGGTCAAGTTCTTGCATCAGTTGTTAGTTCAAGTAACGAATGGAGTGTAATTAGTTAGGAGTACGTAATTCGTAATTCCTAACTATTTCCTAATTTTAAACTTCCCCCTCTATGCTTCCCATTAAATAAAAGTGCTATAGCTGCGCTTGAGTATTGGATTTATCAACCACTTTTTGAGAGTTTTCCTCAATGGTTTTCACCAGATTGGTAACATCATTAGGAGTTTTAACTGCTTTCGCTGGTGGGATAGCGGCAGGCCAAGCTTTTATTAGTTCAGACAAACTAGTTTCGATCGCTTTATGTGCTTCGGAATCTTGTTGAGCTACTTGACTAGAAATTCCTTTGTATAATTCATTGGCGTAAACGACAAAACCACGAGAATCTTGATACTCAATTGGCGCGCTTACTTTACCATCTGCGATCGCAGCGCTATATTCAGAGTTGGCTGCATCCAATAATTCGTTAATTACCTGTAGCACAAATCCTGATTTTGAGCGTTGATCTGCTGGTAATGCTGCGATCGCACCATCAACTGCTTGCACTGAAGAAGTAAAGTTAGTTTTAACTTTGTCATCTTTAGGACTAGCTTTTACTAAATCTTGCAAACTTACCAAAGTTGTCTTAAATTCTTTAACTTTACGCTCATTCAATTGTTCTTCTACATCAACGTAAATCTCCTCAACTGGATGTCCAATATGAGGTTCTGCCTGTTTCGGCTGATTTTGATCCAACAGTTCTTGTGCTACCAAAAGATGCCCTTTCATTAAGCCTAATTTAGACATATAATCAACATCTTTTGCCTCACCTGTAAGTACTACTTCTTCAACACCAACCTGGTCTTTAATTTGGTCGAACTGCTCTTGAGTAATTACTTTTTTAGTAACTAAATCTTCTGGGCTGCCATAGGGACGATTTGCTTGGATTTTATTCGATAAAGCCGGGACACCTAGCTTGCCTTCAAACTTATCCAATTGTGACAATATAGCAGTGTTAATGTTAATTTTTTCTTTGCCCCCGTGACCACTATGATTGTTATTACTTACTGCCTCTGTAGCTTGAGGACTAGCAACTGGTGCTGATGGATTTTCTGCCGTCGGCGTACTGTTACAGGAACTCAAGGTAACTATTAGGGCTGCTGCTGCTGTTAAACAGACATAACGAAGTTTGATCATTTTTGCTCCTCACACAACTTAAAAGGTATTAATTGAAACATTTCAAACTATTACTGAAAGCTAGTTTGTTTTACACATTGTCATAGACTTTACTGTTGCACATAATGACATTTTTTATCAACTACTTCCTAAAAATCTAATGAATTAATTACGAATTATTAATAATATTGTCAGGAATTTTTAACAGGATTTTGAGAGTTGCTCTCAGTAACTACTTCAAATTGACCCATGCAACCGTTTTCTGCGATCGCATCCTGATGAGGATGAAACATATATTTACCTGGATAGCGAAAAGCAAATTCCAAGATGTGCCTTTCCGCGATACCCATCGTAATTACATCAGTTTTCTCACTAGAAGTCATACTCATGCCATAACGATAGACATCAAAAAAGTTGGCGTGCAGGTGAAAGGTCACTGCCGGATCATATTCAATGATGTTGAGAACATACAGCCGAATCAACTGATCTTTGTAAATGCGAATTGGATGATCCATGTAATAGTGCGGCAGACCGTTGAAGGCGTAATAATCGTTATGGCTATCATCATTCACGTCATACCCACCCATCACTAATACAATCTCATCAGCCGGGGGACGGGAAGTAGGTGGATCGATGATAAACATCCCGTACAATCCCTTGGCGATGTGACGGGTCACTGGTTCAATATGGCAGTGGTATAAGTGAACACCATAAGGTTCAGCATCAAATTCATAAATTGTAGCTTTGCCGTTGCTGATGGGACGAACACCATCCATTTCCGCCGGATGAACGCCATGAAAATGTAAAGAGTGAGAATGTCCCGCGTTATTGAGAAATAGTACCCGGATGCGATCGCCTTGTTTTGCCCGTAGCGTTGGCCCTGGTATGCGACCGTTTAAATCCCAGATGTTGTAAGAGACAGCACTATTGAGCTTTATTATGGAAGTACTTGCAGTTAACTGAAATTCTCGGATAGTGCGCCCATTCTCTTGCTTGAGCGTCCCATAATCAAAATCCCTCACCATCTTCATCGGGTTAGTAACATCGTCTGGTGAGTCTATATCAAGTGATGGTACTTTGACGATTGACTTACTTTGTAGATTTAACATCTGCCAAAGTCCTGCTGCACCAGTCACTCCAGCACTCGCTAGGCCAAGCTTTATTAATTGACGGCGGCTCCAAAGTTTTTCGTTACCCAGAGCGAAGTTGTTGGGCATGACATTTAATTACGGTTAGCGCTAAAAGAGAATTGCAAATGATTTGCAATTACTGTTGTGTATATTATAGGAATTAATAATTATTGTCAATAATTTTTAAGTGCTTCAAAATTGCTACTTACAATAAACTGTTGGTAATCTGTGGCGTATTTAATTGGCTTAGAGATAACATAAATCTCATTTCAAGGAATTTTAAATACTTGGTAAAATAGTAATTTTTAACTTTTATCTGTTACCTTCGTGTTGTGTACCTTAAAAATGCCGTCACTTAAAACCCTGTATCATTCTTTTGTTAATTGCTGCATCGTGATGAGCCGATGCTCAAAGGATTGTATAGTATTTACTATGATCTAATTACACAATACATTTGATACACACTTGTCAAACACAAAGTTAATCGGATATCTTTTTGCAATCAAGTGGCATCGTGCCTTTTAATTGATGAGTTACCCAAATTTATTATAGGATGTCAAAAATGACTAATTTTTCTCATATTTCAGTATTGCAGAAGACCGCAGGTATTACCTTATCGAAGCCTGTGCAGATTGCGCTTTATATGCTGCTATCTTCTTTAGTTATCTGGACTGTCTTGTTCTCTACCTATCCTGCGGCTCATAATACAGCACACTCAGCGCGTCACCACACATTAGGCGTTGGATGTCACTAAATTATCATAATTCCAAGATTTTTTAGGTGCATAAAGTAATGTTTTGACACCTAACAAAGTTATAACCCTAAAATAGTGCGGATTTCCCGGCAATGTTTTGCTTGGAAATAATTTTTAGGTTTTGTAGAGATGGTAAAAAAGCATCTCTACATCACTTGAACTTAATTTAACATGATGTCTGATTTATTACTAATTATTTGACTGTAATTCCTCTACTTACTAATATTTTGGGTAACTTTCACCTACTACTATTAGGTTTCAGTTGCAAAAAGTACATGAGTTTCACATATACCGTAAGTTTTTATGAAAAAATATCGGCTTTTTGGAGTTATCAGCGCTGTTTGCATCACTTTGTCAATTCTTTACTCATTTGTGGGGAGTTCCCAAATTCCTACATCTAGAGTGCTACTCTCCACCAACCCAACTTTAGAGCGTATTCTTCCTTTTGAAGCAGGAACAGAAAAACATCAATCTCCCGTTACCCTAACGTTACAAGCTGTTGATGCTGCGGGTAAACCATTAGAAAATGCCAAAATAAACTTACAAATTCTAACGCCACCGCCTAATCCTTGGTTAACAACAGATTTTCCTCTTGTCGAGGGAACAAAATTACTGCAAATTAATGCTGCTGCACCCGATGGTAAATTAGAAATTCAGCAGATGTTACCCATCCGTGGTAATTATCAACTGAGGGTTAATGTATCCCCCTTGGTAGCAAATGCTTTTGCTTCTTATCAGCAAACCTTGAATTTAAATGTCCGAGAAAATCCCGTAAAATATAAATATTTTGCTATTGTTGCAGCTATTTTACTATCACTTGGATTGTTGGGTGGTTGGGTTATTGGCGGACAAGAAGAACTACAACAAGGAGAAATTGCACCGCAGTCAGTGCGCCTTTTATTAAGTGCTTTGACAGTGGTGGCTATAGTAACTTTATTGTTTATTAACATTAGTGCAGAAGTTGCAGAAGCTCATGGCAACGAACACTCAAATAGTATCGAAGTCATTGCACCATCATCTCAAAAATCTCAGGGATTGGAAATTAGCATTGAGGGAGATAAAAACGCCACTGTCGGAAAACTGGCGAATTTAGCGCTACAGGTGAAAGATCCCGCCACAGGAAAACCCATCAGGGATGTAACGTTGCAGGTAAAAGCGATCGCCTTAGAAGATAATTTAACAGTCTTTGCCTACAAAGGACTTTCTGACGAACAAGGCAAGTTAACATGGCAAGAACAGTTTTTTGATGGTGCACCTCACAAAGTCGAGGTAGAAGCAACTCCTAACCCTGGATCTAACCCTCAATTTCCACCTGTGAAAGTGGCGCAGTTAGTTGAAGTTGAAGCGATCGCACCACCAATTTATATCCGATTGATTGGTTTATTCTACTTTACTGCCATTGTCGGCATTGGTATGGCAATTGGATTGCTAATACAATATCGCCGAACACCACCAGCAAGATAAAATTAGTCATACCCTGACTTTATTGAGGATTGCAACCAATAAATATTGTGTTTTAATAGGTCAAAATAGTTGTGGTAAAACACACTATTTTTTTTAGATTATGGTTTACATAAACCAATACAGTTCAGATAAGACCAAAACATTTGTAGAGACGGCGATTTATCGCGTCTCAAAAACCCAAAATTTTGTACCAGTAGCCCTTAACTGAACCGTATTGTTATATAAACTAGAAGAAATAGTGTGCAATTACAATCTCAAGTATTGCAATATAGCTCTTAACATATAACTACTAGTAGTATGTTTATAATTTTGCCTCTTATTTCCTTAATTGTTATTTATTTAATAATTAACAAGAATTCTACTGAGTGGCGTGAGTCGCTGATATTAGCAACTACTTACTGGGGAATACTACTCACTATAATTACAGAATTTTTAAGTCTTTTTAAATTAATTACTTTTGGCTGGATATTAGGCGCTTGGGGATTAATATGTATCATGTTAATTTATATTTTGCGCCTAAATACCAAAAAAATGCAGATTTCTGAGCCAAATAATAATGCTCAAGTACATAATAATATTAAAATAACAAACTTTATAAAATTATTGTTATCTGGATTAGGTTTCGTTGTAGCGACAATTGGATTAATTGCCATCATAGCACCACCCAATAACTGGGATTCTATGGACTATCACATGAGTCGTGTTGCTTACTGGATACAAAATCATAGTCTTGCTCATTATCCAACAAGTTATACTCCACAACTATATCAAAACCCTTGGTCAGAGTTCGTGATTTTGCATTTTCAAATTTTAAGTGGTGGTGACTACTTCGCTAACTTAGTTCAATGGTTAAGTATGATTGGCTGTATGATTGCAGTCTCATTACTTGCAAAACTACTCGGAGCAAATTTACAAGGCCAGGTTTTTTCTGCGGTTGTAACTGCAACAATTCCTATGGGAATCTTGCAAGCTTCAAGCACTCAAAATGATTATGTTGTTGCATTTTGGGTAGTTTGTCTTGCTTACTATTTGTTATCAACTATCCAAGCAGAAACAAACACAATATGGACAAATTCATTTAAGATTGGTAGTAGTATAGGACTAGCTATTTTGAGCAAGGGAACTGCTTATTTTTATGTATTTCCCTTCTTAATTTGGTTTACTATCTACCAGATTAAACGCTTACGCTGGCAAGCATGGAAGCCTGCTTTGATAGTAGGAAGTATATCTTTATTGCTTAATATTAGTCACTATTTACGTAATTATAATTTATTTACTTCGCCACTTGGTGAACCAGGTGGCTATCGGAATGAAGTAGTCGGTATTAATATACTTATTTCTAATATTGTGAGAAATATTGCTTTGCATATAGGAACACCGATTGGTTTATGGAATGGAATAGCAAATAAATTAATTCAAATTTTACATATATTCATCGGTGTAGATGTTAATGATCCTCGAATAACCTTCTCCAAAACATTCTTTGTCCCAGGAGGTTGGTCAACAATTGGGATACCTGGCAATGAAAACGGTGCTGGTAATGTAGTACATTTAGGATTGATAATAATATGTATAATTATTTTTATATCTCGAAAATCTATCCGTAGACAAGGTTATATTTTTGCTTATCTTATCACTACCATATCTACATTTTTGATATTTTGCTACTTGGTAAAATGGCAAGCTTGGAATAGTCGTCTGCATTTACCTTTTTTTATACTAATTTCTCCATTTGTAGGTGTTGTGTTATCTAAACTGAAAAAGCAAAAAATAGCAATTTTTATAGTAACATTTTTGCTCTTGTCATCATTACCGTGGGTATTTTTTAATCGGTATAGACCGATCATTGATAGCAACAATATATTCCAAGTCAGCAGAATTGAGCAATATTTTAATACTAGACCATATCTCAATACTACTTATACAGGAGCGGTTGAGTTTTTAAATTCAAAAAAATGCTCGAATATTGGGCTATCGATGGGCAAAGACCCTTGGGAATACCCTTTATGGGTACTTTTGCAGCAAAATAATCAAAAAATCGTTAAAATCCAACATATCAATGTGACGAATATTTCGGCGATTTTAGAAAAAGAGGATTTTTATAAAGATTTTGAACCTTGTGGGATTATTTCAATGGAAACTAAAAAAAGTAAACAAAAGAAATTTCAAGAGATTAATTTTAAAGGTAAAACTTTTATTCGAGCTTGGGATTCTCCAGAAATGGGTGTATTTATTGAGTAAAATTTAATTATTTACAAGCTCGTGCAATTAAAATTTATTGGGAAATTAATAACATAATGCTGACAAAAATTGCTGTTGAAAAAATTCTTGAACGTGCATTGATGGGGTACGACTTATCTGCTGAAGAGGGAGTGGTGTTGTTAGAACAAACTGATCGAGAGGCGATCGCAGCAATACGTGATACATCCGACACACTCCGCCATACTCAAGCAGGCGATACCGTCACTTATGTAATTAATCGTAATATCAACTTTACCAATATTTGTGAGCAGCACTGTAGTTTTTGTGCTTTCCGTCGAGATGATGGTGATGTCGGTGCATACTGGTTAGATTCGGCGCAAATTTTGGAAAAAGCGACAGATGCAGTGCGGCGGGGTGCGACGGAAATCTGTATGCAGGGAGGATTAAATCCCCAAGCGCAGATCAACGGCAAATCTTTGCCCTACTATCTCAAGGTAGTAGAAACCATCAAACAGGAATTTCCCCAGATACATCTACACGCTTTCTCTCCCCAGGAAGTGGAATTTATCGCCAGACTTGACGGACTTGAGTATGCTGATGTGATTACAGCTTTGCGCGATGCTGGTGTTGGATCAATGCCAGGAACAGCAGCAGAAGTGTTGGACGATGAAGTTAGGCGGATACTGTGTCCAGAGAAAATTGACACAGCCACTTGGCTAGAAATTGTTAGCACCGCTCACAAACTAGGCTTGCATACCACCAGTACCATGTTATCTGGGCATATTGAAACCCGCGAGCAGCAAATCGGACATTTAGAAAAATTGCGATCGCTCCAAAAAACTGCCATCAATCAGGGATATTCAGCCAGGATCACAGAGTTTATTTTATTACCCTTCGTTGGGCAAGAAGCACCTAAACCCTTACGCCGCCGTGTCGGACGCGATCAACCAGTTTTGGCTGATGCACTGCTGCTAGGGGCTGTGGCGCGGATTTTCTTGGGTAATTGGATTCCCAACCATCAGCAGAGTTGGGTAAAGCTGGGACTTACTGGTGCAACGGAAGCCTTAGTTTGGGGTTGCAACGATATCGGCGGCACATTAATGGAGGAGCATATTACCACAATGGCAGGTGCTTTGGGTGGTACGTGTATGGAAGTGGAAACTTTGGAAACTGCGATCGCTTCTTTAGGAAGACCTTACCAACAACGGGATACTCTTTATCAAAGAGTTAGGAGTCAGCACTAAATTGATCCCCAAGATACCAATCCAAGATACGATGGACATTGATTTACGTATTCTTCTACTTAATGCTTATGAAGCGCTATTGGTCGCGTTTGCTTGCGCTGGTTTTGGTTGTAGCTATCGGCTTGATGGGCTGTTCTAGCAGTCCAGATAGTTTGACTGGAGATTATCGCCAAGACACTTTGGCTGTGGTAAATATTATGAGACAAGCTCTGGATATATCACAAGATTCACCAGACAAAGCAGCAGTTCAAGCAGAAGCGCGTCAAAAAATTAATGACTTTTCAGCTCGCTACCAACGAGTTAACTCTGTTTCTGGTCTTGGCTCCTTTACAACCATCCGAACAGCCCTCAACTCCCTAGCTGGACACTACAGTTCTTACCCAAATCGTTCCGTACCTGAAAAACTCAAAAATCGTCTAGAGAAAGAGTTACAGCAGGTAGAGACGGCGCTGAAGCGTGGCGGTTAACTCTAAAGTATTGCCTACTTTATGATCAAGAGTCAAAAGTTTTAACTTCTGACTCTTGACTATTTGTGCAACTTAATACATGTAAGTTTTAAATTTTTAATAACCTAATTGACACTCCTTTAGGCAATAGCTGACTAAACTTGCTTTTTATTCAAGCTTTTTTTTATACTGCCTTTTATGTGTTTGTGTCCTTATAAAAAAAGAAGGCAACACAAATAGGCCTTTGGGAGTCTTCAAAAAATAGGTTTCAAAACCCTTACGACTTAACTATATAATTCGATACACGTTGTCCACAATTATCTAAGTTGGGGTCGATGATTATCGTGTACATCTACTGCAAGGTATGTCTAACCGTCCTTTGAACGTTACAAGATCAATATTATTTTGGCCGCGCCTATTCGCTGTTGTTTTCACTAGTACTTCCTTACTCACCAATTTTGGGAGCCAACCAGCAAGGGCGCAAGCAACCCAGTATTGCCAGTTATCATTAGCGGCGGCGAAAGAAAAAGAAAACTTACGTTTGTCAGCTCTTAAAGGCAATCAAGATGCCCAAACCAGCTACCAAAATATAGTACAAAAACAGGCACAAGAATTACAAGGTTGCCGCACTCGGACTTGGCCGCAAATTCAAGCCATCTGGTTGCGCTTGTATCCCTGTGACATTAAGCCAGGAACAATTGATCAGATTATGGATCGGATTGTCAATCGGGGCTATAACCAAGTTTATTTGGAAGTATTTTCCGACGGGCAGGTGTTATTGCCAGCAACAGCTAACCCGACAGTTTGGCCGGCTGTGATTCGCACTCCAGGTGCAGAAAACGTCGATTTACTAGCCATAGCAATTAAAAAAGGTCGGCAACGCGGTTTAAAAGTCTACGCCTGGATGTTTACCACAAATTTCGGCTATACTTACGCCCAGCGCCCAGAAAGAGAAGGAGCGATCGCTCGTAATGGCAAAGGTCAAACGAGCTTATATGTTGTAGATAACGGCTCTCAACTATTTATCGACCCCTATAACCCGCAAGCAAAACGCGACTACTACCAACTGGTGCAGCAAATTTTGCGCCGTCGCCCAGATGGACTGCTGTTGGACTACGTGCGCTATCCCCGCCAAGCAGGAAGTGATTCCATCGCCACCAAAGTTTCAGATTTATGGCTATTTAGTCCCGCAATCCAAGAAGCTTTATTTAAGCGGGCACAGAATAACAAAGGGTTAGACTTGATTCGGCGCTTTTTAAGTAAGGGATACGTTACCGCCGCAGATGTAGCGGAAATTGATCAGCTTTATCCTCAAGAAGGCGAACCCCTCTGGCAAGGACGCACTCCCCCACCAGGGCAAAAGTCAATCTTGTCTGCAACCGACAGACAACCAATTTTACAATGGGAATTGTGGCAACTCGCCGTTGCTCACGCCATGCAAGGAATTCTAGATTTTGTCACCATAGCTAGTTACCCAGCAAAGCAGCAAGGAATTCCCACAGGGGTAGTATTTTTCCCCGATGGCAACCAAACTGTTGGACAAGGGTATGATTCCCGTTTGCAACCTTGGGATCGGTTCCCCACTACATTAGAGTGGCATCCCATGTTATATGGGACTTGCGGTGATGGCAGTTGTATTGTGGCGCAAGCACAACGGGTTTTGAGTATGACAAAACCTGGTACGCAGATAATACCTGCTTTAGCCGGTCAGTGGGGAAAATCCATCAGTAATCGTCCATCGCTAGAAGTACAAATGCAGGCACTTCGCCAATTTGCTCCCCAACTGAAGGGAGTTAGCCATTTTGCTTATTCTTGGCAATATCCTGAGAATGATAGCGATCGCAAATTTTGTCGCACTCGGTAAGCAAATGTCAATTTCGCCAATCATCCAATTGCGTCGCCAGGAAATAGCACACATGGTCTACGAATAATGGCCCCCATTTATGTGTGCCATGTCCCATACCAGGAACAACATAACAGTCACCATCAGGAAAGCGCCTAGCGCAAGCACGGGCATCTCGAATGTTCACAATGCGATCGCTATCACCCACTAAAAAACGAACCCGACGCGGAGGCTGTACCCGCTCAACGTAGGTCATCGGGTTGCACGCCTGAGCATACTGATCTGGGTATTTCAGATTTTTGGCTAATTGTAAAAGCTTAACTACGGGTTTTAGATTCGGTTGCACTCGTTCCAGTAGTGCTTCTGCTGCTCTACCCAAGGGTGAAGCTGCTAAATCTGGTAAGACTAAGTAGCCCCAACTTTTGGCAAAGGACTGGAGATCAGCATGACCGATAGCACCCAATAGCCGCTCCCCAACCCCATCAGCAGTAAAGGCATAGGCAGCTTCCAAAACTCCCATACTGACGCCGAATAATGCTAATCTGCGATTATTGAGGGCATAGCGATCGCCACAAAAGTCACGTACTCTGGCAATATCAGCCGCAGTTCTACGAAATAAGCACAAAAGTAACTCAGTGTCAAATGATATACCTTGGTCTAGTAAAGGCTTAATCTCATTTTCCACCACAGCCGTGAAGGTACGCACCAAACTACGCTCACCAGCTAAGGGTGTGTCGAATAAAGCTACAGCTATGCCCATCTGTGTCAGCGTCGGTACAATGAAGGCATTCCAGCCATAGGGGGCGCTCATTCCTTGTAAACCAATTACCAAAGGCGTATCCTCTGCCGGTCGATTGTGTGGCAGAAAGACAGCAACCGGAAAGCCACTTAATCGTTCATCAATCTCAGCCACTCCAGTATAAGAAAAAGACTCGTGAAACCAATAGCGATGACCATTCACACCGTCAAAATTAATCGCATCGGGACCGTAGATAGGCATAGTAGATCACAGAAAACCGAATTAATCGTTAAAGACTAGCATTTTTATACTCTGATTAACTTAAAGCCAAATCTTCTGGTGTATTACAGTTAAACAGCATTTCGGGTTCTGCTAATGGCAAAACTTCTACAGGATATTGTCGAAGCCACTGCTGAAACGATCGCCCCCCTTGGTTGATAAACTCTAAAAGTTGTGGCAAACAGCGACGGCGATAGAAACCACACAGAGGTTCCCAACCTTTGGGATGATTAGCTAAAGCTGCGATCGCATTATCTCCCACCCTATCAAGTTTAGTTACCCAATCTTGCAACACCTCAACTCGCAACTTCGGCAAATCGCAAGCTAGCAGCAGCACCCAATCTGTCTGTACTTCGACTAGTCCTTGGGCAAACCCAACTAGAGGCCCGTGGGCTAGGGATTCTTCAGATAAAGGTACTTCCCGAATAAATTGACAACCAGGCAAAACCAAGTCTTGATAGCGTTCTGGCCAAGGAGTTACTACATAAACAGTATCAGCACAGCTTTGAGCGATCGCACAAACTCGCTGCAACAACGGCACTCCTTGAATGAGAATCAGAGCTTTATCTTGACCCATGCGAGAACTCTTACCGCCGGCTAATACAATAGCAGTTAATTTGCTACATGAGTTAATAGTCATTTGTCAAAAAATAGAGGGTAAAAAACGAGTCAAACTAAATTAACCCCTGGCGCTGAAAGTAGAATAAATTTATCTTCTACTTAAACCCCATCATGGCTATCCAAGAACTCGAACAACAACTCCTTCAGCTTTCCCCCAACGATAAACTGTACATCATCCAACTCCTTGCCCGAAGCATGACTACACACAATAACACCCACCCAGATCAACTAAGCAAACTCTCAGAGTTTTTCCGTCAATCCCCTCTGGCTGAACTCACCGAAGAACTTGATCTTAGCCGAGATCGCACCCTTCCCCGCGATGCCTTCACCCAATGACTTATCTCCTTGATACCTGCCTAATTTCCGAACTTGTTGTCAAACAACCAAATCAACAAGTTTTGGATTGGCTAGATGCCCAAGTGCCAGAAAAACTTTACCTTAGCGTCATCACAATTGGCGAAATTGCTAAAGGTATCAGCAAAATTACTGCATCTAAGCGGAAAGAATCTCTAACAACTTGGCTGAATGAAACCCTGCCCAATCGCTTTCAACAAAGAATTTTAAATATAGATGTCTCAACAATGTTGTTGTGGGGAAATTTAGTCGGGCAACTAGAACAGAATGGGCGACCTCTACCTCTGATGGATTCTCTTATTGCAGCGATCGCAATTCATAATTCTTTATCACTTGTCACCCGTAACGAAAAAGATTTTGCTGGGACAGGGGTTGTAATGGTTAATCCTTGGTCTGTCTAGGCATCGTCACTATAGGGGATCAAATGAGCAAGCGCGCAGAAAGTTACCAGGACTGACGCAAAAATTGCTAAAAAGCTTAATTTATCGTAGACACGTAGTGGCTGAGTGCCGAGAATTTGTAGAGTGTGCGTAAGTCCTAGTTACGATCAAGACTACATCATCTACTACTAACATTCTAGTTGGGAGAAATAAAACTATTTCACGCCCTCACCTGACTTTGCTGCACTTGCTGGAATAAATGTTCTACACTTTCTGCTGGTGCCAGACACTTCAAACCTTGGCAAACTAACCCAACGCTTTTCTCTGGTAAATCAGATGTTACGGCAAACACAGCCGTTGGTAAAAACTTGGGGATCAGAGAGTTTATTTGCTCAGTAGTGCTGCGAATCAAGGTAGAATTCCGATACCAATCCAAAGCTGTAAACAAGCTAGGACAAGCTTGAGGAGCGCGATGCATCACACTCGCAAAAGCTTTTAAACCAAGTTCCGCTAAATCCAAATAATCTAGATTATCGGTAAGTAGGACGAGACGCACAAGGTTAGCGATCGCAATTCCATTAGCTGATGGTGTGGCATTATCTGCGTAACTACGCTCTTTTACAATTAAATCTTGACTAGAATCGCTGGATGTGTTGTTATAGCCACCTAATTCTACACTCCAGAGAAATTCGTTAAATTCATCTTGGATAGCGATCGCTTTTTCGAGCCATTGCTTCTGCTCAGGATTGGAAGCTTGTAAATCCAAGAGAGCTTTAATAAAAAAGGCGTAATCTTCAGACTGAGCTAAAACGGTTGGTTCTCCTTGATAATTGAGTCTGTGGAAACGCCCATCCACAAACTGATTTTCCAATATAAAATTCGCCGCTTGTGCCGCTAGTTCCAGATATAACGGTTGTTGGAAAACCCCAGCAGCCCTAGCCAGCCCCGAAATCATCAAGCTATTCCAAGCGACAATCATCTTCGTATCTGTCACCGAGGGAATGCGACCTGGCCAGTTAGCGGTTTTTGCTTCCTGGTTATTACGAGCAGGGGGAAAAGTTTCTAGTGACTCAGAACTAACGCCATAGCGAGCGGTAAACAGCTTGCTTAGTGACGTTTCCACCGTTGCACTCAGTTGCCCTAAATGGCGTCTTTGTAACACATTACGACCTTCAAAGTTGCCGTTAGGTGTCACCGTAAACTGTTGTTGTAATTCAGTTAATTCTTCAGACGTTAACAGTTGTTGTAGTTCGCTGTAACTCCAGACGTAAAAAGTTCCTTCTTCTGGTTCTACTGCCGTGGAGTCAGTAAAACTGTCGGCATCTTGAGCAGCATAGAAGTAACCTTCAGGTGCAGTCATTTCCCGCTTCAGCCATTGTATAGTACCAGCGATCGCTCTCTCAAACGCTGGTTCTTGTACTCCAGCACTCCACAAAGAAGCTAGATACTCCACAATCTGTCCATTGTCGTAGAGCATCTTTTCAAAGTGGGGTACTGTCCAAGTAGAGTCAACAGTATAGCGATGAAAGCCACCACCCACATGGTCATAAATGCCGCCCAGTGCTAGGTCTAATCCTCTCTGGGTACAAATTTGCTTACCATCATACTGAGATTCAAAATTAAATCGAGTTCCCCGCAGTGCTAATTCTGTATAGGGAATCATCGGAAACCTATTGCCGGATTGACTAGGGGTAATTATGCCTGTACTGGTTTCCCAACCTTGGCGAAGTAATTCACGGTCTTCTAGGTCGGTTGTTGTACCGTCTTGCAACACCGCAGACGTGAGTAGCGACTCAATAATTAAGGCTTTGCGTTGCTGTAAGTCCTCTTTTTCTGTATCGTAATAACGGCGAAGGGCTTGCAGTACTTGCAAAAATCCCGGACGACCATAGCGCGGGTCTACAGGGAAGTAAGTACCAGCATAAAACGGTACTAAATCTTCTGGGGAAAGAAAAATATTTAAAGGCCAACCCCCTTGACCGCTCATCATCTGCAAAGCTTGCATATAGATGCTATCGAGGTCAGGTCTTTCTTCCCTATCTACCTTAATGGGAAGAAAGTTGGTATTCATGTAGTCAGCGATCGCTATATCCGAAAAAGCCTCGCCTTCCATAACAGTACACCAGTGGCAACTAGAGTAACCAATGGAGAGAAAAATTGGTTTATTTTGCGCCCTTGCAGTTGCAAGTGCTTCGTCACACCAAGACCACCAATCAATCGGGTTTTCGGCGTGTTTACGGAGATAGAGGCTCTTAGCTTCAGCAAGGCGATTAGTCATGATTAAATGCAAGTAGTTGCCTTCTTTGCTCAGTCTACCCCGTTCCCCAAGACTGTAGGGGCAATTCATGAATTGCCCCTACCTAAAAATCATTCTTTTCAACTATTGTTTGCGTAAGTTCTGTTTTTGACTTTAAAAAAGTTCAGTTGTGGTTGCTATTAATAACGCTGATGGATCAGCGATCGCCTTTAGCCCAACGGCGTGATGTTCCCGAACTACTACTTGACTTTTTGCCACTTGTCACAGTTCGCGGTGTTGATTGTTTAACCGATGTCTGTGGTAAAGGTTTAGCAGTCGAACGAGCCGGAGGCTTGTCACCTTTTGATTTGGGTCTATGTTTACGTCCATCTGGAATTGCTTCCGCCTGGCTGGGGAAATTGGCTTCAAAGCCAGCCACCACTTCAAATGGCAAGCGCCGTTCGATCAGTTTTTCGATATCTGCCAACAGCTGGGATTCATCGGCGCATACCAGGGATACGGCCTCACCTGACGCGCCAGCGCGACCAGTGCGACCAATACGGTGAACATAATCCTCCGCTACATTAGGCAGATTAAAGTTGACCACATGGGGCAGTTCGTTGATGTCAAGACCGCGAGATGCAATGTCGGTAGCCACCAGTACCCGTACACCACCGTTCTTAAACTTTGCCAGAGCGTGGGTACGCGCCGATTGGCTCTTGTTACCGTGGATAGCCAATGCTGGAATGCGATCGTCGGCCAATTGCTTTACCAGACGGTCTGCACCATATTTGGTGCGAGTGAACACTAGCACTTGCTCCCAATTGTTTTGCCGTATCAGGTGAGCAAGTAATTGATGCTTTCTGTCCCGGTCTACCTTGTAGACTTTCTGTAGCACTGTGTCGGCGGTAACGTTGCGGCGTGCTACCTCAATCAGCGTCGGGTGATTGAGTAGCCCGGCAGCAAGTTCCTTGATTTTTTCCGAGAAGGTGGCGAAGAATAGCAAGTTCTGTCGCTGTTTGGGCAGAAGCGAGAGAATGCGGCGAATATCACGAATAAAGCCCATATCTAGCATCCGATCTGCTTCATCCAGCACTAACACCTCAATCTGCGACAAGTTCACCGTGCCCTGCTGCACATGGTCTAGCAGTCGTCCTGGGGTAGCAACCAGAATATCCACGCGGCTGTTTAAACGCCGTTTTTGCTGACTAATGCTGACCCCACCGAACATTACCATTGAGTTCAGTTTCAGGTACTTGCCATAGGAAATCACGCTCTCCTCTACCTGTGCGGCGAGTTCACGAGTCGGGGTGAGAATTAGCGCCCGGATCGGCGAGCATCCATTAGATGTGGTTTTAACGCTTTTGTCGGACGACAACCGATGAAGGAGCGGCAGGGTGAAGCTGGCAGTCTTTCCAGTCCCAGTTTGGGCACCAGCTAGCACATCACCACCCGATAAGACGGCAGGAATCGCCTGCATCTGGATTGGTGTGGGTTTGGTGTACCCTCGCTCGGTGACGGCACGGATAATTTCATTGGACAAGCCGAGAGTAGAAAAAGACATAAAACTCCAGAATTAACATCGGCCTGTCGCCAGTGGCGGCATCAGTTTGAGGCGGACGGATGGTTTGAAGGGCTTTCTGAGCAGTAAACGCCAAAACTGAAAGCGAATGGCCGCAATTCTGCATTTTAACATGATGTTTTCAGACTTTATATCAACGATAACCAGTTTTGTTGAAGAATGGATAGATAGCTTTCATCCCCGACTTGAAAGATGCTCATTCTTCAAAACCAAAAAGTTTTGAAGAATTTACTTCGGGGTTTTCAGCATTTTCCTTATAATTGAAAAGCTATTTAATTTCCTGGTGATTGAGGTGTAAAGGGTGAAACTGGCTTTTATCATTGATCCCATCCATCAGCTTGACCCGTGTCATGATACCAGCATTGCCCTGATCGAAGCAGCGCAAATTCTGGGACACGAAGTTTGGGTGACTCAGCCAAATCTGCTGAGTGTAGTGGAGAGCAAAGCTTGGGCTTTCCTACAGCGAGTTGAAGTTGTACCAGTGCAGTTGGTGGAGGGACGCTGGGTAGCGGCGAATCCTTGGTATAAGTTGAGCGATTCCTCCTTAACTTCTTTAGAGACAATGGATGCCGTATTTATGCGGACAGATCCACCAGTCAATGATTCCTACCTCTATGCCACTTATATTTTGGATTACATTGACCAAAATAAAACTTTATTGATTAATAGTCCCAGTGGCATCCGAGGGGCAAATGAGAAAATGTATGCCCTTCAGTTTACCAAAGCAATTCCAGAAACGATTGTCAGTGCTGATAAGCAGTTTATCCGGCAATTTGTGGAAGCAAAGGGAGCTACGATTCTCAAACCACTGGGTAACAAAGCTGGGGAAGGAATTTTGTTCTTACAATCAAGCGATCGCAATTTTAATTCAATTGTCGAACTCAGTACCCTCCAAGGTCGAGTGCCAGTAATGGTGCAGACCTATTTACCGCAGGCAAAAGAGGGAGATAAGCGAATTATCCTGCTCAATGGCGAACCGATTGGTGCGCTCAATCGTCTCTCTAGCGCAACTGATTTTCGCAATAATATGGCAACTGGTGGCACAGTCGCTCAAACCGGAATTACCCCAAGAGAGTATGAAATCTGTACCCAATTAGCCGAGCGTTTACGCCAAGACGGTTTAATTTTTGTAGGTATTGACGTTATTGGTGGCTACCTGACTGAAGTTAACGTCACCAGTCCTACCGGAATTCGTGAGATTGACCGTCTAGATGGTACTCGCCTTGGTCATCAAGTTATTCAATGGATTGAACAAACTCTAAAAATCAAAAAATAATTTGCTGTCCTATTCTCTTAAGACTTACGCAAAACTACACGCTGTAGGGGCAATTCATGAATTGCCCCTACCTGAAAATCAAGGTTTCGGCTATTGTTTGCGTAAGTCATATTCTCTAAGAAGCGAATTTGGCGTGGACACTTGTGTAATCAAGTTTCCACGCCACTACTTTCAGTAAATATACTTGCTTATCGGAATATAAGTTTAGTGGATCGTGAAGGTAGATGTAGCATCATCCGTAATTGGGCAGTCCTTCCTGTTTTTTGTCACAAAAACACGGTAGGGTATGCAAGCCAGCAGGCTCCTGCCCAAGTTCATTCTTTGACACTCCCCGACCTGAAGGTGCGGGGATTCTTGATTCAACGAGTCCACTTAGATTAGACCCCTTGCGGTATCTAAGCCTCCTTGTGGTTCTCTCCTCAAGCGTTAACTTTCCGAGTGCCCCTCGGTAGTTGGATGATTCCAAAATTTGTTTGATTGAAATTCTGATCGCCTAGTCCCCATGTTCGCAAAGCGTCTCGCAGAGAAGATTTTACCTATTCCTGGGCAGGAACTAGAACTATGGAATAGAACCCCATATCTTCAATTGTCAAGGTACAGATTGCCGCTAGGCATTTAGGTTTTTATACAGGTTGATTACCGTTCCTGTTAAACCTAATTTTACCAGAACGTGAAATAAAGCGTAAACACCTCAAACCGTTTTCATCACGCAGCCTAAAGTACGTAATACGGCGCATAGCGCCTGTTACTCAAGGGTTTTCAACGAGTGTTTTTATAAAAGTAGCATTGACGAGTTTTTTTACCAATTGGCAAAATTGGGGATGGCAACGGATTGCTTACCCCTGCCTTTGGTAGAACCCTGGAACTAGCAGATGTTATACAGCATTCAGCCTAACCTGAGACTGCTAATTTAATCTAAAATCTCAAATCCAAAATCTTTTAATTCCTTGGTGTACGTCGGTTTTTCAGAAAATCAGGTATATCCAATCCAAGTTTTTCTTTTGGTTCTGGAGTTGGAGTCGGAGTCGGAGTTGGAGTTGGGGGATTAACTGCGGGTTGTTGTGTTGTTGGTCGCTTTGGAGTACTAGGTGTTATCCGAACGTTCGCCACGCTTTGTTGTACCGCCGCTTGCACTTCACCTGTAAACCCAGTGGCAATTACAGTAATTCTTACCTCACCTTGGAGTCTGTCATCAATTACAGCCCCAAAAATAATATTGGCGTTGGGATCAACTACTTCATAGATTGCTTCTGCGGCAGCATTCACTTCATGCAAGGTGAGGTCAGTACCACCAGTAATGTTAAAGACAACCCCTCTGGCACCTTCAATAGAACACTCTAGTAACGGTGAAGAAATAGCTGCGATCGCTGCTTCTCTGGCTCTAGATTTTCCCGAACTCACTCCAATTCCCATCAAGGCCGATCCCGCATCTGCCATCACAGCTCGGACATCAGCAAAGTCAACGTTTACCAAACCGGGGATCGTGATGATATCAGAAATACCTTGCACCCCTTGACGCAGCACATCATCTGCATAGCGAAAAGCTTCTTGTACAGGCGTTTGTTCTGGGATCACTTCCAGCAGTTTGTTGTTGGGGATAATGATCAGTGTATCTACTCTACTTTTTAGTCCTTCAATACCTTGTTCCGCCTGACTGGTGCGGCGGCGTCCCTCAAACACAAATGGACGTGTTACCACACCGACAGTGAGAGCGCCCATTTCCTTGGCTACTTCTGCCACGATTGGAGCCGCACCTGTCCCGGTACCACCCCCCATACCAGCAGTGATAAATACTAAATCTGCACCCTCTAAAGCTGTGGCAATTTCGTCTCGTGATTCCTCAGCTGCCTTTTGACCGATGGCAGGATTACCACCTGCTCCTAAACCCCGCGTTAGCTTCTGTCCAATTTGCAATCTACTTGGAGCGCCGGCTAAGGTAAGAGCTTGGGCATCAGTGTTAATTGACCAAAACTCTACCCCAGAGACATCAGACTCGATCATGCGGTTAACAGCATTGCCACCGCCGCCACCGACACCAATCACTTTGATGTTGGCGACCCGACCAGGAACAATCTCGCCAATTCGGCTATTTTCAGCAGAAATCTTTTTACCGTCGTGATTTTGTCCGAAGTTCAGCCCAGAGTTATTAAAGGGATTGGTCGAGTTAACTGACAGAGAAAACCCCGGCTGTCCCGTAGATTGGGAATTTTTATAGATAAGTCCTTGGTTATTATCAAGCGTCATTGGATTTGTGAAAGG
This sequence comes from Nostoc sp. WHI, assembly GCF_015714725.1. Taxonomy (GTDB): domain Bacteria; phylum Cyanobacteriota; class Cyanobacteriia; order Cyanobacteriales; family Nostocaceae; genus Nostoc. Next base: position 10,404 of record NZ_WBKM01000356.1, on the reverse strand, counting down.
GTAGATAAACGACTTTTTTCGGTGTTATTCACCTAAGAGTCAACTATAGTTTGACAGTGCCACAATACTATGGCACTGTTTTTTATTGTTTTCACTACTGCCAAGCCTAACAGAATTGGCAGTGCGAAAATTTGTTAGGGGATAAGCTTTTAACACAAGCGATCGCACAGCCAATTTTAGAGAAGTATACCGACATTTATCTAAAACTGACCTGTATAACTTCAACCAGACATTAATCTCTTCATTATTCTCCGCGGAGGGTATAACTTGTAAAGACACACTACAGCGCATCTTCTCTGCCTCAATAATAATATTGTTAATAGATTTCACCATTGGTGATGATTGCAACTTTAGACACAAAATTTACCTTAATACTTAATTATCCTTAAGGTTAAAGTAAGCAAGAATTTACTTTTGACATACTCCCCAGCCTGAAGGCGTGGGGATTCTTTACGCTTCAAGGACTGATGCTAGCGAGGTAGTCTTACTCTGTCTCGACGTACATTTAGAGTCGTGGCAATGCCCTATCCCGACTTTTTCTATATTTACTGAAGCATTCTCATCCCGGTCGTGTTCTGTGCCGCAATTCAGACAAAGCACAGAACGCACCGATAAATCAATCTTTCCCCATCTGTAGCCACAATCTGAACAAGTTTGGCTCGTTGGTTCCCAGCGACTAATCACAACAAACTTCCTACCAAATTTCTCAGACTTTGCTTCAACCAAGACCCTGAACTCTCTCCATCCTTGCTGACTAATTACTCTAGATAGTTTACGGTTTCTGACCAGTCCTGACACATTCAAATCTTCTAAAACGATAGTTTGGTTTTCACTAACGACTTTAGTTGACAGTTTGTGCAGAAAGGAAGAGCGAGTATCAGCTATTTGGTTGTGCAGTTTAGCAATTTTAATCCTGATTTTGTTCCTACGCTTCGACCCATTTTGTTGACGCGCCAACCGCTTTTGAAGTCTTCGTACTCTCCGGTCAAGTGTCTTGTAGCAAGGACTCACAGCTTTTTCACCGTTGCTCATCACAGCAAAAGTTTTAATCCCTAAATCAATTCCAACGCTTTGGTTTTTGGCATCAGTATTAATGGGTTCAACTTCTACTACAAAACTTAGGAAGTAGCGGTTAGCGCTATCCTTGATGATAGTAACTGAGCTAGGTTCCGATGGCAGTCTTCTAGACCAAATCGGTTTCACAACTCCAATTTTTGCGAGGTAAACACCACTACCTTTTAAGGAGAACCCACCACGAGTAAGCCTTGCACCCTGACTAGAGGTACGCTTTTTGAATTTAGGATAACCAACCTTGCGCCCTTTTCTCTTTCCTTTGCAGGAATCGAAAAAGTTCTTAAAGGCTATTTCTAAATCAGCTACAGACTGCTGTAGAGGTATGTTTGATACTTCACTGAGCCAAACTCTTTTTTCAGTCTTTTTTGCCTGAGTGATAACCAACTTTTGAAGTTCAGCCGACTTAGGCTTCTTTTCGGATTGTTTGCACACAGCCAAGGCATCATTCCAAACTACTCTCACGCAACCGAACAACTGAGCTAAACTCTGCTGCTGTTGGTCTGTTGGGTAAAATCTGTACTGATACCTAGCTTTCATAACTCAATTCCTCCTGCTATGATTATATATCATATCGATATACAAAGGACATGAAGAAGAGTATATTTTTTCGCTTAACAGACGCAGAGTTTGAACACATCGAGATTTACTGTGAGCAAAATGGTAGAACAAAGTCTGACGTGTTGAGGGAACTAATTAGAAACCTAAAAATAAATAAAAAGCCGTCCTAGAAGGACGGGGCTTGAATCCCATATTTTCGGTCAGACTATACCTGATTAATTTGTTGTTTGGGGAGTCTTAATGGACGCTTTGTTGAAGCAATAGTCTAGCCTACGAGAACCCTGACTAGTGTGGTCAACAAATCAAGATTTCCCAAAAGGTTTGATCACCCAATAGAAATTACGGCACAGAGCAGTCCAAATTGATTGCTCAGAAGCAATGCTTAGGCAACTTTGGGCAGTACCGTTTAAAGCTTCTTAATTTACTCAGGACTTACGTAAACAATAGCCAAAACCCTGATTTTTAGGTAGGGGCAATTCATGAATTGCCCCTACAGTGTGTAGTTTTGCGTAAGTCCTATTACTAAGAGCGATCAATACATTAAACACGCTAGATGTTTTTAGGGATTTTGGGAGTTAATTTTTGGTCTTTTTGGTTCATTTGTACTAAGGGAAATTCTGGATTTTTCAGATTAATATACTCTATTTGACCGGAATTGAGTTTTGCTGTTAAATGGCGCATTCGGGCGAGTACCTTAATTTGTTCAGATAACTGGGGGCCTGGAACGCCGAGATGCACATTTCCTAGTTCTGTTTTCAAAATTAAATTTGTTGGATTTTGGCAATCAATTTCTATCACTTTCACAGGACTTTGACTGACAGCTTGATGAAGTTGAGTCCAGTAGAGGCAGTATTGTTTTGACGAGCCAATTACTCTGAGATTGGGTAATTTCTTGGTGGGATTCAGTGATGTGTATTTTTCTAAGGGCATCCAGGCTCCACTTGCATCTAGTAAGCCGATTGTTACTTTTTTGTTACCACGTGTTTGAGTCACCGCTACAGGTACTCGTTCTTGAATTTCGATGATTAATCCAGGAGGAAACAGGCGGCGTCTAACGATCGCTTGGGCAATAGTTGGTTGTTTCTTCAAAGAGTTAGCGATCGCTGATGGTTCAATCCGCCACAAAGACTGGGGGTAAGATAACACCAATAATGACTGAATCGTTTCATCTGTCAGTAATTTATTGCCTGATTTCATCACTATTTGTTTGGGAGCTTTTAGCATCCACACTGGTTGGACTGCTACCCACAGCAATCCACCTGCCAAACCGATAATGGCAAAGGTTCGCCAAATAGCCTGAATAATTCTCATCTGCCTCTGCCGACGTAACTTCTGACGACGCTGGGCTAGATCCGTGCGAGAAACTGATGTTATGCCAGCCATTCAAACCCCTTTCTGGTTACAATCCAAATTCCTCAACGCCCTCGCATCATTTTTTGGCATCTGTTAGCCACTCTCCTCAAGACTTTTTTATTTTTTAGTAACACTTTACAGTAACTACACAAAGCTCGTGGCGCTAGGCATCATTACGATGAAAGTTTCCGGTGTCCATTTTTAACTGACTGTGGCCTTTTTGACAAGTTAATTTGGAAGATTTTTTTCCTAAAGATTACAAAATATTAATTTAGATTTTCAGGACTTACGCAGTGATAATTAGTCATTGCGTACTCCTTTGGATAACCCGTAGGGTACGAAACGCAGTGTATGTAGTGAAGCAATCTCGTTAAAACTGGGATTGCAACTCTTAGAGACGCTAGCTACCGCGAACGCTTCTCTACGAGACGCTTTGCGAACGCTCGCAATGACAGAAAGACGTTACATTTGCGTAAGTCCTGTTTACAAAACTTTGATTGGACACACAAATAAAGTTCTTAGTGTCAGTTTTGACCCAAAAGGTAAAATGCTAGCCTCAGCAAGTTATGACAAAGATGATCAGCCCAAGGAGCGATCGCTCTCCAACACCTCATCGCTATTTTCTTCGGAAGCCTCTTGTGGCAAATTCGTTAAAAATGCTTGCAGTCTCATCCGCTCAATGTAAGGCCAGCCTCCCTCAGACTCAATATCTTTCAGTAGTGAGTAGAGTTGCCTACGGTTAACAGGCAAACTTTCTTGAAAAACTCCATCCCGGAGTTCTCGGTGTAACTGCTCCAATTGCCTAAGCATTGCCAAAAGAGCTACAGTATCGCCTTGACAACCCTGAACTGCATCAGATACCACAGTTGTGATCGCTTGGAGTTTAGAGGACAACTTCTCTAATTCCATATTTTTGTTATCGTTCATGTCACCCTTTGCGTATAAATGAGACCAACTCAAATTTACCGGAGATTTTTAATTTTCCCTAGTTTGTCAGTATTGATTCCTCTAATCCTCCTTGTCCCCCATACTCTGACTAGAGCAAGTCAGAGGTGAATATAACTAGATTTGTATCTTTTCAAAAGTAATTGCGATCGCTCCTAAAAAAGCGCAGTAACCTTTACCATAGCCACCACAGCAGCTAGCTGTGATGACGATGAAACTTTCTTGGATTTTGAGTACTTTGATTTTGAGTTAAAAAAAATCGTATGATCTGGCTAATTTACCCATCAAACAATGGGCTGTATGTAGTAGCGTCACATACATAATACAAAAAGACTTGGCGGTGCCGCTTTTGCGATCGGCAAAAGCAAAGTGCGAAGCAGATATTTCTCTTCGCGCTCCTTGAGGCAAGCACTTATGCCGCTCTCTGGGGCTTACTCGTCCACGCGCCCAATTCTAACAAATGCCACCAAGATATTAATTTTTGAGATTTGAGGTTGATTATGAGGTATCGCGCTTTAATTGTTGCATTTTTGGCTTTGTGCCTGGGGCTAATAACTGCTTGCAGTGATGCTCCTGCTACTAGTAGTAGAGACGTGCTAACTTACGACCAAATTCGAGGCACTGGCTTGGCTAACAAATGCCCCCAACTAGCAGAAACAAGCCGTGGTTCCATTTCCATTGATTCTAGCCAGTCCTATGCCATCAAAGAACTTTGCTTGGAACCAACTAGCTTCTTCATCAAAGAAGAACCTGCTAATAAACGCCAACAAGCAGAATTTGTTGCTGGTAAACTGTTGACTAGATACACTTCCACCATTGACCAGGTACAAGGCGACCTAAAAATTAACTCAGATAATAGCCTGACCTTTACGGAAACTGATGGCCTTGACTTCCAAGCCATCACTGTGCAACTCCCTGGTGGTGAGCGAGTACCTTTCCTCTTTACCATCAAAAACTTGGTTGCTCAAACACAACCCAGTTTGACCAGTATTAACACCAGCACAGACTTTGAAGGTACTTTCAAAGTTCCTTCCTATCGTGGTGCTGCCTTCCTAGATCCTAAAGGTCGTGGTGTCGTCAGTGGCTATGATAATGCCGTGGCTCTCCCCGCCCAAGCGGATGATGAAGAACTGACTCGCACTAACGTCAAGCGTGCTGAAAATCTCACTGGCAAGATTTCTCTGCAAATAGCAAAAATAGATAAATCTACTGGTGAAATTGCTGGTACTTTCCAGAGCGAACAGCCATCTGATACAGATTTAGGTGCTGGCGAACCTAAAGAAGTTCTAATTCGTGGTCTATTTTATGGCCGCGTTGAATCGACTCGTGGCTAAATCCTTTTAGGTAACGCAACTGGCTGGCGCTCAGAACTACAATTCTGTAAGTATGAGGCTTTATCACAATAACTAACTCCCTTTGCCCCTTTTTTTTAAGGAGCAGAGGGTTTTTTGCTGAAATTAACCCTGTCTTATATTCAATCAGCAACACAGCAAATATTTTATACAGGAGATTCCAGGAAATATATATCATTATTTATTTTATTTTGCAAGAAATATTGCAGTTTTGTAACAAAAGTGTTAAATTTAATTTACATAACATTACAAAACCAAAAAACAGAATTTATAAAAACGTCACAGGAGACACCTATGGATCAAGCTACCGAACTAACTTTAGAGCAAGAATTTAGCCTCAGAAGCTTTACCGATCAAGTGCAGCAAATGTCCCGCAACCAAGCTCAAGAATTCTTGATCTTGCAGTATAAGCACATGATGATTCGGGAAAAGATGTATCAGGAGATTCTGAAACACGAGTGGAAATTAGATGAAGATTTCACCTCTGTGTAAAACCGCTACGGTGTACACACAAGTCCTAAAAACTTAACTTGATAAGGCTTTCCTCGTTCCCAGGCGGAGCCTGGGAATGCATTCATTGAGTCTCTGGCTCAATGTCTAACTGGAGGCAGAGCCTCTAATTAGCCATTCCCATGCAGAGCATGGGAACGAGAGAACAATGAGAAATCGAGCTTTTTTCGATTTGTGTGTACACCGTAGGTGTAAAACCGTGAGGCAATTCTGATTTTGCACAAAAGAGCAGAAAGTAATGAAGAGTGCTGAGTCCTGAGTGAAAAGACCGCCCACCAAAAGCGGGTATCAACCTTCTCTCTATAAGAAGATTCCGCTTGACTTCGGGCGGGGCTTTTACCGTAGTGCTGAGTTGGTCAAAATCATTGTTTATCTAAATAAAGATGTGAATTAAGAGGCTGCCTTTATCCCATCGGAGGTAGTGCACTTTTAAATTAAAAACTGCTCTTGCTGAAAGTAGCAAGAGCAGTTTTTAATAGTAAAATCCAAAAGAAAAATTTAGGCATCCTCAAGTTCAAATTGAGCCACTGTAACCGTGTTAAAAGCGAAAGCCAAAACTAATGGCATCGGAGACTGAAACCAAAAGGTAAAAAGAACAGCTAGGATTGTACCAATCACTGCTGATACCGACCATAATCGTTCTTCAAAAGTTAATCCCTTTTCGGCTTTAATCAATCTGAGAACATGAACTGGGATTGGTTCCGGCATTACCCCACCCGGAGGAAAAGCCCAGTAGTTGTTACGCCGCTCGACAAACAAATCTGTCCAGCCATTTTCTTGGCACCATACCTCAATCCATTGAAGTGAGTAATGATTCATCATCGGGGTTAGTAATTTGGTTTATGGAAGTTATGTACTTGGTGAATATAATTTCTCAGAGATTCCTGACAAACTAATTAATTGTTATAAAATCAACGCTAATTATGCACTTTTAAGCTTTCTTAAACAGTTGAGACAAATATATTAGGCTCAAACATTGCTTACCTTAATGAATAGATTAACAGTTGAGAGGAACTATCCATTTCAAAATACAATAAACTTTACCTAAGAAATCAAAAGTCAAGAATTGCAAGTAAATTGGTGAGTACTACTCCTCAATCAAACTATTCATATCCTAAAAATCAAATTTAAAAATCAAGAATTGTAAACAAATCAATAAGCTCTTTTGGCGGTACCAAAGATTAAGCAAGGGTAAATATGAATATCCTAAGTCCAGTTGCAAAGCTACGGGTTTCAATTAGACTGATCCAGTCTTGCTAATATTCAAATGCGGTAAGCTTAAATGTAGCGATCAGATACCAAATTGGCTCTTGATATGTTTTGGCGGCAAGGATTAGCGTTACTTCTAGGAATTATTGTATGGTGCGTGGCTCATCCTGCACTGGCAGACTGGACTCATCCACTGTCATTTAGCAATGCGGAGTTGTCAAGACGTGATTTTTCGGGTGAAAGTTTGCAAGCTGCGGAGTTTTCTAACGCCAATATGGAACTGGCTAACTTTGCAAACGCTGACTTGCGGGGAGCAGTATTTAGTGCTTCGGTGATGACGCAAGCAAATCTGCACGGAGCGGATTTAACTAATGCAATGGTTGATCAGGTAAACTTGACTAAGGCAGATTTAAGTGATGCAGTTTTCAAAGAAGCCCTTTTGCTCCGTGCCATCTTTAATGATGTAAATATAGATGGTGCAGATTTTACAGATGCAATTTTGGATAGGGCGCAAATCAAAGAACTGTGTATAAAAGCCAGTGGTGTGAATTCCAAAACTAGCGTGCAAACTCGTGATTCTTTAGGATGTCAATAAAGCGTGTCGGTGTAATTGGTGGCGGACAACTTGCCTGGATGATGGCGGATGCAGCACAGAAGCTAGGAGTAAAATTGGTAGTACAAACTCCTAGTGAACACGATCCGGCTGTGTCCATCGCCCAAGAAATCATTTTCGCCCCGATAGATGACGCTAGTGCCACAGAAATATTAGCTCAAAAATGCGATGTTATCACCTTTGAAAACGAATTTGTTAACTTAGATGCCTTATCTCTTTTAGCACAGCAAGGCGTATGTTTCCGCCCCGGATTAGAAGCTTTAGTTCCTCTTTTAGATAAATATCATCAGCGCCGCTATTTAAGCGATTTAGGATTACCAGTTCCTCAATTTTTTGCCCTTGACGAGGCGGAAAATATCAAATCAAAAATAGAATCTCTAGGTTTTCCAGCAGTCCTTAAATCCCGCCGCCACGGGTATGATGGTCAAGGGACTTTTATAATTAATGATTTTGCTGCTTTAGAGCAAAAGCTAAGTTATGAAACTACAAAAAAAACTTTAAATCAACCACTTTTCTTGTTAGAAGAATTTGTCCCTTTTGAAAAAGAACTAGCAGTAATTGCGGCTCGTTCTGTAGAGGGAGAAATTGTCACTTACCCAGTGGTAGAAACCCAACAAGAACAACAAGTGTGTCGGCGGGTAATTGCACCAGCCCAGATTACGCCCAATCAAGTAGCAAAAATCCAAGCGATCGCACATACTTTATTAAATAGCCTCCAATTTGTGGGAGTTTTTGGGATTGAGCTATTTCTTTGTGCTGATGGCAAAATCCTGGTAAATGAAATTGCGCCCCGGACTCACAATTCTGGGCATTTTTCTCTTGATGCTTGTGAAACTTCTCAGTTTGAGCAGCACCTTAGAGCCGTTTGTGGTTTACCTTTAGGGAATCCGGCTTTACAGTGTGCTGGCGCAGTGATGGTCAACCTTCTGGGGTATGAAAACTCTCATAGCGACTACCAAAGCCAGCGTCAAAAAATAGCAGAGATTCCCCAGGCACATCTTCACTGGTATGGGAAGACAGAATCACGTCCTGGGCGGAAGTTGGGACATGTTACTGTTCTGCTAGATAATCAAAATAAAGAGTCGGGAAGTGCGATCGCCAACGGCGTCGGCGCAGCCATCGCCCACATCATAGAATCTATCTGGTATCCCAGGTAAATTTTTTAGAAACTTTCGATTTTGAACACACAACATCTTTTTGAAAGCTATAATGAGTGAGTTGCACTACGACGTTGGTGACTGCCATCAAGTTTTTTGATCTATGCCTTTAAAGACAAGGGAGCCAAACAGTTCTCGTAGCAGTAAACCGGGCATGTACCCGGAAACTTTAAACGAGGAATTTAGTTCCCACCTGGTTAAACCAGGTCATAAACTTAGGTAAAACGGCGTCGCGGTGAACTTAAAATTCTTAGCTCCCAAAGATTCAGTTGTAAATCAGGAGCTTTAATTATTAAAATTGGTATTACTTATAAAAAGCGCCAAGGCAGTTAGGACGCAAAATATAAGATATGCTCAATGGCATCTCGTAAACAATCAAACTAATCTAGTTTTTTGCGGATTTGACTTTTTAACCAAGAACAGCATTTCTCAATCTTGTTAAGGTCTGGAGAATAAGGCGGTAGGTACAGAATTTCACAACTCACATCCTGAATCAGTTGTTGAATGGGCGTAATACCGTTGGTGTCAACTTAACGTAAAAACCAATCTAGACAATGCTTTTAGAGATTGTCTCGTTCCCAGTCTCCGACTGGGAATGCCTAACGGGAGGCTCCGCCTCAAGACTTGCGGCAGAGCCGCAATGAGCAAGCATTTCTAGCCAGAGGCTAGAAACGAGGTTTGAAAGGGATTTTGGCTAAGTTGACACGAATGGCGTAATACCCTTGTGATAGCTGGTGAGAGTTAGGGAAAGGGAAAAATACGAAAATTCAAACTTTAGCCGCACCAGAAGTTGGCAAACTTACTTTCAATCGTTTAAACATCGCTTCCCGTGCTTGCATAGCAAGATGATCATCTAAAGGTTGTAAGGCGATCGCCTGTTGATATTTTAGCCGCAATGCTGTTTGAATTAACCAATCGGCGACAAAGGGATTTTTCGGTAACAAAGGGCCGTGGGAATAAGTAGCGATCGCATTCTGATAAAATGCTCCCTCAGTGCCATCTTCGCCATTATTTCCCAAACCATACACCACTCGCCCCAAAGCTTCCACTTTTCCTAACTTGGTACGTCCGCCATGATTTTCAAAGCCTACCAAATACGGTGTGTTACCTGTCATTTCTTTCAACTCCTGCGCTAGACGTGAAGCTGTAACTTCAATTACCAAGTTACCAATACAGCGCTTAGTATTTTCACCAGGATGGACGGAAACTAAATCGAGTATTCCCAAGCCTTCAATGCGTTGTCCTAATCCTGGTTCATAATAATGTCCTAGTAATTGGGGTGAACCACAGGTAAAAACTCCCGGTGTTCCATTTTCGATTTTCTCGCGCATAGCATCGGCTTTCGCACCTTGTAAATCACGCATGACAATTTCTTGCTGACGGTCTTGTGCGCCACCACCAACTATGATATCTACAGTTTTAATATCTGCGGCTGTGGCATTTTGATCTAGGGGTAATACTTTAACAGTGTATCCCCGCCACTGAGCGCGACGTTCTATAGTAATAACATTACCGCGATCGCCATAGGTACTCATTAGCGTCGGATACAGCCAACCAATTGTTAATTCCAAATTTTGATAACTCATAAATTTAGGGAGTAGGGAGTGGGGAGTGGGGAGTGGGGAGTGGGGAA
>NZ_WBKM01000346.1 GCF_015714725.1 Nostoc sp. WHI | reverse complement strand
CATTGGGCATTGGGCATTGGGCATTGGGCATGGGTTATTCTCGTTGTCCGCTTGTCCCCCTTGTCTCCCTTATCTCCCTACTCCCTACTCCCTACTCCCCACTCCCCACTTCATGAGAAATAATCATCTCACGAATTGCATAAGCTGTAGCGGGTGCTAGTAAAACACCATTGCGATAATGTCCGGTAGCTAGGAGGACATTACTAAACCCTGGCAGCTTACCAATAATTGGGGCTGGTCGTCCTTCAGGACGGGGACGTAACCCCGACCAAGTGCGGAGAATAGTTGCTGTGGCTAATTCTGGGCAAAATGCGATCGCTTGTTTTCTAACAGATTCCAGTAGTTCTTGATTTGGCGGGATCTCATTTCCATTGCTGGGAAATTCCACTGTTGCACCCACCCAATAATCTGTGCCGCCCACGGGTACAACATGGACATCGTTACCCGTAATCACTGGCTGGAATTCGGGATTGCCTAATGGATGCCCTACACGCATTTGCAACGCTTGCCCCAATACAGGGCGGATATCAATTAGCTGATTTAATTTTGCTGTCAGTGCTGTTGAACCTAGCCCCGCCGCGATTACAAACCAATCAGCAGCTATTTTTCCTTCTGTAGTTTCAAGTTGAGTGCAAACTTTGGAGGGATACTCAAGCGTTGAGGTTGGGGTATCCAAAACAGCGACACCAAATTTGAAAGTCACACCGTTTTGCTGGGCAGCCTCAACTAAAGCTAACGTGAGGGCAATTGGATCAAGCTGGCGATCTTGAGGAGAATAAACAGCGCCAGTAATTTTTTCGTTATTAACTTGAGGACAGATATTCTTAAGTTTAGCCGTGTCCCAAATTTCTAAATGCCAGCCTTGAGAGTAGCGAATTTCTACAAGTTTTTCCCATGCTGAGATTTCCTCTAAGGAAGGGGAGGGATTAGACAAAAGCATGAGAATTCCCTGACGATTAAAAGGAATTTTGCGATTTGTTAAAGCTTCTAGTTCAGGAATCAAAGTCTCATAGCGTTGGATGCTAGTTTGTCGCATCTCCCAAGCTTTGCCCTTAATTTTTTGGCTGATTGCGCCCATCAAAACGCCAAGTGCAGCGCCCGTGGAAGCTTGTGCTGGTGGTTGCCGATCGCAAACCGTGATTTTCAGTCCTTTAACTAGACTTAGCTCATAGGCGATCGCAGCCCCAACTACACCACAACCGATAATAACTATATTCATGACTTGTATTTGAAGTGAGGAGTTAGGAGTGAGGAGTTAAAAATTAAAATTCCTAACAGACGCGATTAATCGCGTCTCTACTCCTAACTCCTGTACAGACGCGATTAATCGCGTCTCTCTTCTGTTTTAGGAAGCAGCTGGAGGAATTTGTCAATGTCTGCGAAAGCAGCTTGGGAGTTATTCAAAGCAACTTGAGCATTGCTAGCACTAGTACCTCCATCAAGTTTAACTAGGTGGTTAAAGAAATCTCGCGTTATTTGACGTGCTGTGGCTTGGTCTTTGGGTAGAAGGTTAGGAGTGATATAAGTCAGGTTCAGCTTTGCTTCTGTTATGGGGCCATGTATAAAGTTACGCACATTAATCCAATCTTTTTTTTGGATCAGGGTATTTAACTCTTGTGAGCGATCGCGCACAGCCTGAATTTCAGGAACGTATGCCTGAATTTTTTCAAGTTGTGTTGCTGTGTAAGTTGGAGGTGCAACTGCAACACCAGGACTGCCACAACTAATGAGGAATGTGGCCAATAGTACTAAAAGAAATGAAAAAATCGAGGGTTGACGCGCCATACACTGAACTTAATTGCTTTTTGTTTGCCAAGTAACAGTGTCATTTTAGATCGCTAGCGCAGTTTATCGTTCTTGTGAGTCAAGGATTTTGGAGAAAATCCTGATATTTTCTCCAAAGGGCAGAGTTTCATCCGCTTTTGAGGAATTTTTAAGTATAATTACTTAAAAGGTGTTACCCAGTTACAACAAGAAGCGATTTTTGGCATCTGGTAGTAATCAAAATTGTTAGGGAAGTATGATTTAAAGTTGCTAAATCAAAAAGGTCTTGATAAGCTGAGACACCAATAATATAAGCCTTCTGGCGGTTTTTCTGTCTTCACATTCCCCCAGACGACGACGCAATATAGGAGTGTTTTTTAGTGAACGCAGCTGAACAGGCAACTAACCTTAAACTGGCCAGCAACATTGCTACAGTAGTTAATTTGTTCAAATTTGAGTTTCCTGATGCCAAATCTGATCTCAAACCTTGGAAGAATGACCCGGAGACTAGGGAATTAGTCGATCCAGATTCTATAGATATTGGCTTTCACTTTCCTGGTATCAGCAAATCTTGGCGAAGTCGCAGTATTTTAATTCAAATCCGATTTTATCAAGATCCCATCAATAACTCACGCCGTGCGATCGGTGTGGAGGTAGCTGGATTTGATCATCGCGGCGAAGCGTGGCGACTTTCTACGGTGGAAAACTGGAGTATTGTCGGCGCATCTTCGCCTTCTGGTGAAATCGGGCATAAGCTCAAACAGATTTGCCAACAGATTTTAGAAGTGTTTAATAAAACAACTGATTGAAGTAACACGCCGTAGGGCACAGCAATGCTGTACCCCTGCGGCGATTTTGACTTTTGCCTAGTGGTACTAGATAGCTACAGCTTGAGCAGTAGCGCTAAACATTGAGGGATCAATTGAAATACCTAAGCCCTTAGCTACAAGAAGACCATAAGAAGCATCTGCTCGGAAGAAATGGCAAAGTTGACGCATTTGGATATCTTGCCTAGCTTGACTGAGGCTGCCGACGATATTTTTAACAAGACGCTCCTGTTGCTCAGGAGTCAGTAACCGATACAGATTACCTGCTTGGGTATAATCGTCGTTTTCTTGGCGATGATCGTAACGATCAACAGCGACATCGCCCAAATGGAGCGATGGCTCTGCATAAGCTGGATTTTCTTGGGGTGTACCCTCACCACTATTCGGTTCATAGTTAAGAGTGCTACCGCCGTTCTTTCCTAATGCCATCAAGCCATCTCGCTGATTATGCATCACTGGACATTTAGGCTGATTAATAGGTAGTTGCTGATAGTTACCACCCAACCGATACCGTTGAGCATCTGGGTAAGAAAAGAGGCGAGCTTGCAGAACTTTGTCAGGAGAGAAACTGACGCCTGGTACTACTGCACTAGGGCTAAAAGCAGCTTGCTCAACTTCGGCGAAATAATTCTCAGGGTTACGATTTAGCTCTAATATCCCAACTTCGATTAAGGGATACTCTTTTTGTTTCCAAACTTTCGTCAAGTCAAAGGGATTGTCAGAATGTTTTGATGCTTGCTCCTCTGTCATCACCTGAATACACAGCCGCCACTTAGGATAGTCTTCTTGGGCGATCGCTTCAAATAAATCACGAGTCGCATGGTCAGGATCTTCTCCCTTAATCTTGGCAGATTCCTCATTCGTCAAGGTTTGATGCCCTTGCAAAGTCTTAAAGTGAAATTTGCACCAGACGCGATCGCCTTGAGCATTAATCAAACTGAAGGTGTGACTACCAAAGCCGTCCATGTGGCGATAGGTTTTCGGAATTCCCCGATCTGAAAACAGGATCGTCACCTGGTGGAGCGATTCTGGACTAAGTGACCAGAAATCCCACATTGCATTATGGTCTTTGCAATTGGTTTGGGGATTGCGCTTTTGGGTATGGACGAAATCAGGAAACTTCAAAGGGTCACGAATAAAGAAAACAGGGGTATTGTTGCCTGTGATATCCCAGTTTCCCTCTTCAGTATAAAACTTGATGGCAAAGCCTCTAGGATCACGCTCGGCATCTGCTGAACCCTTTTCTCCCCCCACTGTAGAAAAGCGCAGGAGGACTTCTGTTTTCTTGCCAATTTCAGAAAAAAGCTTGGCTTTAGTGTAGCGGCTGATGTCATTAGTGACTGTGAAAGTACCATGAGCAGCAGCACCTTTGGCATGGACAACCCGCTCAGGGATACGTTCTCTGTTGAAATGAGCCAGCTTTTCTATCAGGTGGAAATCCTGAATTAATACAGGGCCACGCGGCCCGGCGGTGAGTGAATTCTGGTTATCAGCAACGGGGATACCGTCAGCAGTTGTCAATTTTTGGGGTTCAGTCATGGGTAAAGAAGTTCTCCATTAAGTTATTCAGATTGCCCAGGGTATATTTTAGTCAGTAGACAAACATACGCTTATTGATCAAACAAAATAAGTCATAGTCATACCGAGTACATATATAGATCATACTTGGCATGACTATGAACTGCAAGAAACTTGTTTTGGATCTCAGGACTCAGGAATTATGCAACCGTCATAAGCAACAGTACAGATCGCATTGCTGAAGCTGCTGCATAAGGTTTATCGGTAGAAGCTTATTTTGTAGCTCTCAATTGAAGACAGTTTAACCACCCATGAAGAAAAAAAGTTTTATCAAGTATCAACTCGGAAGAACGGGAAATTATATTAACAGATTTAGTAAATAGTCCTGCTTTACGAAAGGCTACGCCAACACCTACGCTTTTTTTAACAAACCACAGAGGCGCAAACTGCGGTAAACTACGCTAATGCACACTCAAAAATAACAGAATTGATGTTAATATTATATATCCATAAAAGAGAAGATTATGAGCAATCAATCTGTTCCTCAAACCAATAATCTCTATGCTCAAGATTATCAATTGTGGTTACAACACACTGCTTGTTTATTAAAAAATAACATATTTTCAGAATTAGATTTAGAAAATTTAATTGAAGAAATTGAAAGTATGGGAAGAAGTGATAAAAATGCTTTAAGGAGTAATCTTAGAGTGCTGATAATGCACCTTCTCAAATACAAATTTCAACCCCAGAACCGCTCCAATAGCTGGTTATATACAATCTATGAACATCGTCAAAGATTACAAGAAGCATTTTTAGATAGTCCTAGCTTGAAATACTATTATACGGAAGTTTTTGACAATTGTTACCAACACGC
The DNA here is from genome assembly GCF_015714725.1 of Nostoc sp. WHI. GTDB lineage: Bacteria > Cyanobacteriota > Cyanobacteriia > Cyanobacteriales > Nostocaceae > Nostoc. Next base: position 24,683 of record NZ_WBKM01000346.1, on the reverse strand, counting down.
CCGAAAAGAAGCATCTATTGAAACAGGACTTCCTCTATCTATTTTTCCTAAAGATTATCCTTTTTCTGTTGATGAAACTTTAGATTTGGATTTCTTCCCAAATTAATCATAATCGCCTTTTTTATCTCACGCAAAGTCGCAGCGAAGCGATCGCCTACTCCAAATATCCCTCGATTCAGACTTTTTGTTTTATCGGATTAGCGATCAAGACACCTTTGAAATCATTTCGGTCTGAAACAGTGTAGTGCTTTTATTTCGCAAAAATCAGACAAGACTCATATATTTAAGGTAAATAATTTTCATCTAATAATTGCACAAGCGTGTAAGGACACTTTTCTAGAAAAATAGTTAAATCGGTTTTAATTTTCACAAACTCAACCGCACTTTGATAAATATTCTCTAAATCATCTTGTAACTTGTTTATTAAATTCGTCGTTAAATGATTATTTAAGTCATATCTAAAAGTTTGAATTTCTCCAATCCAATGACGATAGTTTCTTATAAACTCCACCTGCCAATATTGAAGTAATAATATATGAATAATGATTTGCCTTAAAAGACTTTTGGCTTTAGCTAAATCTCTTTTCCCCAAACTGATTAATTCCTCAATTAAGTTTTCTAAATCAAGTTGGTTAAACTGTTTTTGTTTTAATAATTCAATAGTTTCTTCTAACCATAAATTTTCATCGGTTTCATAGAGTTGTTTTAAGTTGGTAGTAATTGTCATATTTTTACCTTCTACCTACATTCCATAATTTAATCATATACAATAATCCTGGCTCTTACAAAGTTATTGATGGAACCAGACAAGAATACTTGCTTAACCGACCTGCGCGTGTGGCGTTAGCGACGCAGGAGCGTCACAGCCCGTCGTAGACATCGCTAGTCGCTACGTTATTATTGGCTTATCTAGGTTTGAACAATTTTTAGTTGTTTCAGATACTAACTAATAGAGGGGAAAAGATACCAATTATCAGCGCCCGAAATGCTACCCGCCAAGAGAAGAGGTTTTATGAACAAGGAAGTTGAAAAAAACAAAATGGAATAATTCAGACAAAGTTAAAAAGCTAAATAAATTCAATTATTTATAAGCTAGTAGATAATTTTAAAATGGACTCAGCTTAAATATGTTTGAATATTTTCAATTCTATGGTTTTTATCTTTTTGGCACTTATATAATTCCTCATAAAATTTGATATCTACTTCTCGCCAACTTATCCAACCAGTATTGGAATATTTATTATCTGTAAAACTATAAGCTACTAATCTAGGAGTATTGTTGATTGAAATTATACAAAAATCGTCTTGAGGGCTAACTATGTTATCAATATTATCTTGATAGACCATGATTTTAAATGGAGATTTATTTATCAATTCTGATTTACTCTCATCATCAAGTGAATCGTAAAAATTCTTGAATTCATCTTGTTGATATTCTATCAAATACCTTTCATGTACTTGAGTTTGAAAGAAATCTTTTAATTTATTATTATCCACTAATTTTCTGAGAAAATGTAGCGTACAAATTGCATTAACCATAACCTGAACCTGTTTGTATAATTCAGTCAGAGTTTCAACTTCTGAAAAAACAATTTTTCCTTGTTTGAGATATAAACTGCTATTGATTATTTTTTTAATGCTATCGATTTCTGCAAGAAATGAGGGTATATTTTGCGGCCTAATATAATTACTATCTAAAACAGCTACTAATTCTTTATCGTCGCTTACAAGTAAATGTTCGCGTAATTGCTTTTTAAGAATACCTAAGTATTGTTCATATTCCTTTTCCCAATATATAGATTTTATATCTAGTCCTTCTTCAATGTCTGCACTATTATTAGTATTCCATTTTGCCACAAAGAAACCTATTTTTTCAGTGTTCCATGATTGATATTCTAATACAACTCTCCAAGTTTCAATACATCTATATTGAGGTTTATTTTGACTCATATTAAGATTATATTCATTAATGAATTCATACCTAGAAGTAGCTTCTTTTTGTTTTGTATGAGTTTGACTTCCATTAACACCAACCTGTATGTTCTGTATATTGAAAGACCATTTAGCCTCCATTGACTGTTCGCTTTGATTTATCTCTTTAGTTTCTCCTTGAATAGTAAACTTTATTTCTCCTTCATCTTTACTAGCATAATGTTTGCTATCTAGTTGCAGCTTGATTTTTACTAAATCATTAGGATGACGTTTAGATATTCTTAAAATAATATCTTTCACTTTGAATTCATATATTAAAGATAAGGATAAAGCCAGAATAAAACTTATGATCAATAAATATATCCAAGTATTATCACTTTCTTTTAAATTTAGACCGGACTTTATAGATTGTTCTAATAAACCTAAATCTAGTAAATTTATTTTTTCTGAAAGTTTATTACTTTTATCAAAAAACAAATCCACACATAAAATATATTCTTCGTTGGCATTAGTTTTAAACTTGTACCATAAGGTTCTAATGACGTTAGGTTTGTTTTCATCGTTTATATCTATGTAAACATTAGTAAGTCCTAAATCGTTATTAAACTCATCTCTATCTTCAAAGTCTGAATCATAATAGTTACTTCTTTGAGTAGCTCTAAACCAAGGTCTGGTTTTAAAATCTATATATTGTTTATAATTTTCATTAGTAAATGGATAAGATAGCAGGAAGCCTGTCTTTGTATTAGTAATATAGACATTATTAATTCTTAGATCAGGAATTATATTTGAGTAATTATCATCACCTATTAAATAGTTAATCACAACTTGGCTAAAAGTATATAAGTTTTGGTTTTGTATACCATTTTGTTTTGTTTTATTATCCAAATCTTTTTTAATTTCACTCGTCATTATGTAAGTAAAATTCTGAAAAACTTTATCATCAGTACTTTGCTTTTTTTCTTTATATCGCTCAATCTTATTAGTGCCTTGTTGTTGATTAAAGTCATTTACAATAGTATAATCATAGTAAACCTAAACAGACTCTCCTGTTTTTCCTATCTTCCATTTAACAGAACCTTCATTCGGTGCATTTTGGTCAACAATTATTTTTTCTTTAATATTAGCAGGAAGTCTTTTGCCTTCAGGATTTTGAAAATTTGATTTATAATCATTTTTTAATTTCTTTTGTGCTTGTTTTACAAAAAACTCAAAATTTTTTGTATATTGTGTTTTTGCATCTAGGTTTTCATACCAGGAAGTGAGTTGTTTATATTCTTCAATTTCTCTATGAGTTTTAATAATAGATCCATAAGTTATGATACTCACAATTGATAATATATAAAATGAGAAGAATGGGATTGCAATTTTAAATAATTTATTTTTTGATTCAAGCATAGTTTATCCTCTAAGTAAAATTATTGAAGTTAAGCAAATACGGTTAAATAACCTCTGAACAGTCACAATGGCAGCAATGATGTCTGCTTACTTGGGAATTTAAAGAAGGATATATAGATAATAAATACTTTTTAGTAGAAAATACTGATGTTTTGTAAATTTTGTGTGTTGATTAAGTTAGGAAAACATAAATAAGACGAATATATATTTAGATAAGTCGAGTATAAAGGGATTGCCACGGTACGACAAAACCTGTGAAAAGATAACACTGTGAATTTTGGGTGGTATTAGGTTAAAAAAGAAACATGAAAATCATCAAACCTATCACCAATTGGTTAGAAACCCGCGCTTGTACCCCTACATACGGCGGTTGGATACTAGCAGCAACGGCAATTTGTTTTTTTGGCGCAGGTATCAATACGATGGCTGGTTGGCTGTACGCCATTAGCGGCATCAGTTTTGCTCTTTTGGGTGTAGCAGCCATCTTACCACCGCGATCGCTCACAGGTTTATCCATCACCCGTCGTCCCATGCAGCCTGTGTCAGCCGGCGATGATCTGACGGTGGAGTTAGAAATCCGCAATCAGACACAGCAGCCTGTAAGCTTGTTGCAAGTTGAGGATATATTGCCCTTCGTCTTAGGGAAACCAGTACAAAAGGCAATCGAAACAATTCCTAGCCAAGGCAGTTACCGTTGGGTATATTACCACCCAACTCAGCGCCGGGGCGTTTATCGCTGGCACACAGTCGAACTAGCTTCTGGTGCGCCTTTAGGATTGTTTTGGTGTCGCCGTCAGCGTGATTGTGCTGCCACAGCGATCGTCTATCCGACAGTGTTACCCTTGGCTACCTGCCCCCTAGTAGACGAAATGGGGCAAGAAGAGAGCAAAAGGGGCGATCCTCGTGGCAAACCGTTGCAGACAGCAACAACAGGGCTGGTGCGATCGCTCCGTCCCTACCGCACCGGAGATCCCACCCGTCTGATTCACTGGCGAACTAGCGCCCGCTATGGCGAATTAAGGGTGCGAGAGTTAGAAATGGTGACAGGTGGACAAGAAATAGTTATTGCCCTTGACAGTGCTAGTAATTGGGAAGAAGAAAACTTTGAACAAGCTGTAATTGCCGCAGCATCGCTGTATTTTTATGCACAGCAACAGCAATTAGAGGTGCAACTCTGGACAGCATCAACAAGTTTAGTTAAAGGCGATCGCTTTGTCCTAGAAACCTTAGCAGCAACCACAGCCCTAGAAGATGCCAGTTCAGTAGTTCCTAAAAGCTATCCTTTGATTTGGCTAACTCAAAACCCCTTGAGCCTTGCTACTCTTCCTCAAGGTAGTCGCTGGGTTTTGTGGCCAAATATTTCCTCACCAGCAGAAACAGAGGTAATCAATTGGGAACACCCTGGTATAGTTTTGCAAAGCGATGTCTCCGACGGGCTACGCCTACGCCCTCTGCAACCCCAACTGCAAAAAACATTACATTCGTATTAATCAATACCTTCGCCAAAAAACCACACCCTAAAAGGGCTATACGAACAAAGCCTGCCTCTACAGACTGTAAAGCTTTTAGCCCACGGAGGTGGGCTTCGTTTGTGTAGCCGCGACTTCTAGCCGTTCGGGCAAGTTGCAAGGTTTGAGTTAACTTTGCTTTAGCTTAGTACTCTGTTGCTGTTTACGTCTTAATACTGAACCAGCACTTAAAGTAGCTATTGACAGTAGCGCTGGTAGAAATGTAGGTTCGGGAACAGATGTAGCTTTTTCATTAAAGGTAAAGTTATCTAGCGCAAACTGTGTCCCGCGACCACCCGTCTCTATAAGATAATCTGGTTCAACTCCCCCAAATGACGTAAATCTTAATTCATCAACACCAAAATAATCAAAATTAACTAAAGTTGGCTGTGTCGTATCTACAACCACAGTTTTTGAATATAAGGTTGCGCCGCTCTTGAAACCTTCTACAGTAATCGAAAGACCATCATTCCAAGCACCTGTGAGGTAAGCACTGTTGAAGTCAAAAATACTATCACTTACTAGGGCAGGGTTTCCAAACCCGTTGAAAGCCACATAGTCTCCTGATACTCTACCATTGTCATAGCCTGTACGTGAGGTACCATTCGAGCCATTGTTGTAGGAAAAATTATCCCAATTAAATCCACCGTAACCGTTAGGAATTGAAGCAAAACCTGAAATAGCCGCTATATCATCAAATGTTAAAACAGTTGCTTGTGCTACTGCTCCTATTCCCAAAACGATGACTGTTGCTGCGATCGCAGCAGTCGATAACTTTTTCCCAACAGTTGAAATACTCATATAGTAGTAGTAGTAACTCTTGATAAGTTTGTGCTTTTTTTATTACACATTTAAGAACATACACTAAACCCCAAAAAATATTAAGTATTACTACTTAGGGATTTCATGAAGTCTCATAAAGTTATGATGAAGAGAATTCAGCACAATCTATAAATAAAGCCTGACATAAGGAACGTGCTTGGTGTCTTCCCTTAGACACGTCACAGACTCGTTTGTTGATCAGAACAAATCAACCTGTTGACTTTTAAAGTCTGCCTGAAGATGCAACTTGAATTTTGATTAGCTCATAAGTTAAGCTTCTGAGATTTATGAGATTTTGTCTGATCCCAGCACACCGGACATATCAGCCTTTGAGCAAAGGTAAAATAGTTAAAGCAGGTAAGGTTGGGGAAATACACCCAGTAATCCCTACATGAAGCTGAGGTACAATGCAAAGAAATATTTAAATTATGAGCGACATGATCACATCAGAACATAACACAAAATCCAGCGATAAAAGCCTAGAGGCAATGCGGCATTTTTCCGAACAATACGCCAAGCGGACTGGAACATACTTTTGTTCTGAACCTTCTGTTACCGCAGTTGTAATTGAAGGACTAGCCAAACATAAAGACGAACTAGGTGCGCCTTTATGTCCCTGTCGCCATTACGAAGATAAAGAAGCTGAGGTTCACGCCACATATTGGAACTGTCCGTGTGTGCCAATGAGAGAACGCAAAGAGTGCCATTGCATGTTGTTCCTCACCTCTGACAACGAGTTTTCTGGAGAAAAACAAGAAATCTCTCTCGAAACAATTAAAGAAGTACGAGACAGCATGGGATGAGCGAAACTATCCCCCAAGAGTTTTGGCAAGGCGTGGAACAGTTCAATTCTGGTCAGTTCTACGCCTGTCATGACACTTTAGAAGCTTTGTGGATTGAAGCCAACGAACCGGAAAAAACCTTTTATCAAAGCATTCTCCAAATTGCAGTGGCACTGTATCATTTGGAGAATCGAAACTGGCGAGGTGCAGTAATTTTACTAGGAGAAGGCAGCAATCGCCTGCGGCGTTACCCATCTAATTACTACGGCATTGATGTAGATGAGCTATTGAGTCAGAGCGTAGCATTGTTGACGACATTACAACAAATAGGGTCAGACAGGATTACTACTGATGATCTGGGTGAAAATGAAGCCTTATCTTTACCTATAATTCTGCTCGCTAACGATTAGTAAAGTTTAAGCAGGTGATCTGGAGCTTGGATGTTTGAGCGTAGATTTCGGCATTCTGAGTTCTGAACTTGAAGTTCGGAGTTTCAAACCTCGTTTTCAGCCTCTGGCTGGAAATGCTGCTCATTGCAGCTCTGCGGCCAGTAAGAGAGGCAGAGCCTTAACGATGGGCATTCCCAGTCTGAGACTGGGAACGAGATAGCTTGAACTTCCGAATTGTGAAGCTGTAGTGGATTTTATATAAAATTTCCTGAAACCTTGAGGTTGGGGGTAGCGTCACTATTTCAGCCAGTAGTTATCGTAAATCACTCCAGATTGTATATTTCATATCTGGATAAAGTACTTGAGATAATGAAAATACAAGCTGAAATCCTGAATCTTAAATTGCTATGATGCCCTGCTATAAATTGCCCAGATCACAAATGCGTCGCTTTGGATTAGCTTTAATGCTGCCAGTTGCACTCTTAGGCGCTTTTGTATTCCCTAACCAACTGCAAACCGCTACTGCACAAACATCTAGAGAAAATCGCCCCCTAACTATCCGTGCTGATGTGCAAGAATATGACGCTAAAAATCAAGTAATCACCGCGACCGGTAATGTGCAAATGTCATATCCGGCTCGCCAGATTCAGGCAACATCTGCCCAAGCACAGTACTTTAGTAAAGAACGCCGAATTGATTTCAGTGGCAACGTTTATATTTTGCAACAGGGCGGTAACAGTATCCGGGCGGAGAAGGTAACGTATTTAATTGACGAAGGGCGGTTTGTTGCCTTACCCCAATCCAACCGTCAGGTAGAGTCGATCTATATGATTCAGGAATCAGATAATGATGGACAAACTACAGCACCTGCTCCCCAAACACCAGCATTGAAGCGTTCTAATTAGCATCTACCATCAAGCATCAAGAAAGGGCGCGAACAATGAAAATTGTTTTAGAGAATATTCACAAATCTTACGGCAAGAGAGTAATTGTCAATCGTGTTAATCTTTCTGTTGATCAGGGCGAAGTCGTTGGTTTACTAGGCCCCAATGGGGCTGGTAAAACGACAACCTTTTACATTGCCACAGGTTTAGAAAAACCCAATCAAGGAAAAGTCTGGCTAGGTAATCTGGATGTTACGGGAATGCCAATGCACCAAAGGGCGCGATTGGGTATTGGCTATTTAGCGCAAGAAGCAAGTATTTTTCGCCAACTCTCGGTACAGGATAATATTCTGTTGGTTCTAGAGCAAACTAATGTGCCACGATGGGAGTGGTCTAAGCGACTCAAAACTTTACTGGGGGAGTTCCGGTTGGAAAAATTAGCTAATAGCAAAGGAATTCAACTTTCTGGTGGTGAGCGACGGCGGACGGAATTGGCAAGGTCTTTAGCTGCTGGACAAGAAGGGCCAAAATTTTTACTTTTGGATGAACCATTTGCGGGAGTTGATCCGATCGCAGTTTCAGAAATTCAGCAAATTGTAGCGCAACTACGCGATCGCGGCATGGGAATCTTAATTACAGATCATAATGTCCGCGAAACCCTAGCCATCACTGATCGCGCCTACATCATGCGCGAGGGACAAATTCTCGCTTTTGGCACTGCTGGCGAACTCTACAGCAATCCGCTCGTGCGCCAATATTATTTAGGGGATAACTTTCAAGTCTAAATTAACAATTAGGACAGAATTCAGGAGTCAGAATTCAGGAGTCAGGAGTGAAAAAAGCTTTATATCTGGCTTTGAGGCTGAGTTTCTGTACTTTATTTAGTCACAAACTGCTGTATTTAGTTAATATTTTTAAAGGATATTTTGATTTTTAAAAGTTACCCGTGATTTTAATCGAACTATTACCCCCCTTAATCCCCCCTTGTAAAGGGGGGAAACAATAAAATCCCTTCTGCCTAAAACCAATGTCACCAAGAAAAGCAACCAAGACAACTGAATACACAGTTACCAGAATTGCTTATTCTGTTGGTGAAACTCCAGTGGAGTTGGTTAAACTAGCTGAGGCTTTAGGTAGTTTGCGTTCAGAGTTGTGGAATAAATACGGTTCACTGCAAGCTTGGGGGATTGACAAAAATACAATCATCAAGAACATCCGAAACAATCCAGAATTACGCAAAATATATGGAGCAGAAAGGTTTAATCTTAGTTCTGAGATTTGGGAACGAACAGTACAAACCATAATTGATGATATCCACGCAGTTCAAGAAGCTGCAAAGGTTCAGGTTATTCGGAGAATCTGCGCTAATTTTAAACCTGAAAAAATAGAGGTTGTCAAAAACAAGAAGACAGTATTAGTAGATAATCCTGAAACATCCTTTAGAGATGAATTAATCAGAAGTCTCAACTCTCAGGAGTGGCAAAATTACCCGTTGATTAGTCGTTGGGTGAGGCAATGTTATAGGCGTGGTCATACGTGGGTTAACAACCAAATTGTAGTTAATGCCACTTCTGGATCAATGAAGGGTAAGATATCTCGCAAGGGTAGAGTAACTACTTATCAGATACCAGGATTCATGGATGGTAAGCGGTGTCAGTGGATATCTGTTTCCATCCTTGCTGGTAGGGTTACACCCAAGGCAGGGCGGTTACGCTTCATTATCAATCACTCAGGAGCAGTAGAACTCCACTATCCCAAGACCACTAAAATCGAAGTCAATCCTAGCACTGATAGCATCGGTCTTGACAAGGGTTTTACAGAGGGTTTTTATGGTAGTAATGGCGTAGCTTATACCGAGGGATTGGGTCAGGTAATTAAACGAAGCTCTGATGCCAGAACCAAGAAGAATAGAAAGCGTTACAGGTTATTCGCCATATCTCAAGCTGTTGATCCAGCTAGGTCTGCCAGGATTTTAGAGAACAATTTAGGCAGGAAAAAGGCGAACAACTTAGACAGAAGAAAACGTCAAACCATTCGTCAACTTATTCGCACTGATACTAATAAAATATTTGATTCCTTTGGGGAAATCTTTGCAGAAGATTTAAGCAAACATATCAAAGGCAAGCGTAGAGCTAAAGCTGTAAATAGGAGACTAAACGAATGGAGTAAAGGGGAATTACAGAAAGCGTTGGATGAAATTTCTATCCGTAAGGGTGGAAAAGTCACATTAGTAAATGCTGCTTATACCTCACAGGTTGATCATCGGAATGGTACGTTACTAGGAAAACGTCTCTTAGATCAATTATTCACCTTTGACGGGGTGGTATTACAAGCAGATTATAACGCCGGGAACTGTATCAAACATCGAGGTGCTGATTCTGTCATAACTCGGTTTATGAAAAAGGAACAAGTGCATCGAATATTGGTAGAAAGAACTCGGTTATTCCTTGCAGAGTTAGGTCATAGCTTAGAGTCAGGCGTGTCTTTGGGATGGTTAGACTCCAAGCATCTGGTGCAAGGTAAGCCGTCACGTCGTAGGCGGCAGGGTCTAGATACGGTGTCCTGAGAGGACTGATTGCAAGACCGAGCAATTAGTTACTACCGTCAATTAGACTGCGAAACTTATGGACAATTGGATACTTAGGATTTATCCTGAATTACTCCGATATGTCGTTACGCCTTCTTCCTTCTTCCTTTCTTGATAAAATCCGGTTCCCTGCCCTTTATAAGGGCGAGGGTTAGGGTGGGGTAAAAAATATTTCACACATCAATCATGACTTTTAAAACATCCTCTTAAAGAGATTAAAGAGAATCGGTATTAATCTAAATATTTAACTTTTCAAGTTGCTTATGATATCAAAGAAGTTCGAGTCTTTCTACAACCTCCATTCGCTGATGCCTTTTACGATTATGGATCGTTATCTTGCCAGCGAACTGATAGCGCCGTTTTTCTTTGGTGTCGGAGCTTTTTCATCAATTGGTGTTACCATTGATGCTGTGTTTGATCTCGTCAGAAAAATCGTAGAATCTGGGCTACCCATAGATATTGCCATTCAGGTTTTTTTGTTAAAATTTCCCAACTTTATCGTTTTAGCCTTCCCTATGTCTACGCTGCTAGCTACTTTGATGACTTACAGTCGTCTTTCTAGCGACAGCGAACTAATTGCCCTGCGTAGTTGTGGGGTCAGCGTCTATCGCATGGTGCTAACTGCTGTGATGTTGAGTCTTGTGGTTACAGGAATGACATTTATATTTAACGAACAAATAGCACCAGCAGCAAATTATCAAGCGGGGATGACTCTGGATAAAGCCCTCAAATCAGACAAACCAGCTTTTAAACAGCAAAATATTTTCTATCCTGAATATCAGGATGTTACCCAGCCAGATGGTTCTAAGAATAGGATATTGACACGCTTGTTTTACGCCGACCAATTTGATGGTAAGCGGATGACAGGTTTGACGATTATAGACCGCTCAACAAAAGGTCTGAATCAAATTTTGGTATCAGAATCCGCCCAGTGGAATCCTTCTAAAAATATCTGGGATTTTTACAACGGCACGATCTATTTTGTCGCTGCCGATCGCTCTTATCGCAACATCGTTAGATTTGAACAGCAACAACTGCAACTACCACGCACACCATTAAGTCTGGCAGAAAAAAGCCGCGACTATGGTGAAATGAATATTTCTGAAGCACTAAATCAACTAGAAGTGGAATATCTTGGTGGCGATCGCCAAAAAATTCGTAAACTCCAAGTGCGGATTCAACAAAAAATCTCCTTACCCTTTGTATGCGTAGTTTTCGGCTTGGTAGGTGCAGCGATGGGAAGCATACCCCAGCGAACTGGAAGAGGCACCAGCTTTGGGATTAGTGTCGTAGTAATTTTTTCGTACTACTTAATTTTCTTTATTAGTGGTGCGATCGCGCAAGCCGGAGTCCTCTCTCCCTGGATGGGGGCTTGGTTGCCCAACTTTATTTTTTTAGGAATAGGTTTATTGTTATTGATGCGAGTTGCCAAACGATGAATAGTGCTGAGTAATGAGTGCTGAGTGGTGAGTAATGAGTGGGGATCTCATCTCTTTACTCAGCACTCAAAACTGGGAACGGGCTAAACCCTAGCTATCCGCTAACGGAACTGTTTTGCCCAATGCCCTTTACCTTTTGATCACAACACCTCAATTACGGGTGATAATTTCGACATTCCGGTGCATCTGGGTTTTCCTTGCAGTATTCCTCAAAAGAGACTTTGGCTGATACCATACCCTCAGCTTTCTGATGAGCCGCTTCTGCCTGGAGTTCTTCTACTTCATCCCAGGCAGCAGCACAGGCTTTAGAATAAGCACCTTGTTCGGTGCAAATAGCACGAGCCTGCTCAATTCCTTTTTGAATTCTCTCCTCCAGCAGTAGCGCTCTTGGCGCCTCCACAAAGTCGCTTTTGGTCAAAATGTCGGTAATCGAGATAATGCCCAACAGCTTGCCTTGAATCACAGGTGCCCGGTGGATACCAGTGTTAGCAAATAAACGCGCTACATATTCCACACCCAAATCAGGGTTTACCACAATGCAGGGCTTGCTCATAATTTCGTAAACCCATACTTGCTTTGGGTCTTTACCGTAGGCTGTTACCTTATAAACAATATCTGTTTCTGTGACAATACCATAAGCATCATTGTCATGGCGATGATCCACAACCAGCGATCGCAATCCTTTTTCCTTCATCAGCCCCACTGCTTCAGCAACAGTAGCCGAACCGCGAATGGTAACTACATCTTTGGTCATAATATCTTCAGCTTTCATCATTGCTGTAGTCTCCTGGTGAATAGTACGGTGCAGCACAGCGCCCTCAAAGGCTTATCGAAGCATTGCAGCGCACAGCTTGCTAACTAGAAAGTGAAAAAGTTGAACTTTTGTCCAGCCATAACAATAAACTTAGAGCAACTGTCAACTCATGATCATATCTAATGTGACCGATGCTCAAAAACTCGGCACAAATTGCCATAACTTTCCAGAAAGTCTTGCCAAAAGACTCCAACGGGTAAAAAGTAAATTTTTGACTACTATATATCTATTGGTAATGACTAATAACTGAGGGAGAAGTTAGGATAAAATCACCATTTAAACTTAAGTTGAGATATTTACTGTTGAGGGAAGCAAAAGCATCAAACAGCAACGCTTTCAACTTTCGTCAATTTTTACCGATTTTTAGTAAATTTTAATCCTTTATCTTATGCCACATCGTCATTATCCTCCCGCCTACTTACGCTATCTCAAAGCCAGGTTATGGAATCTAGGACGACCTAGTTTTTGGGGAACTGCAATTTTTTTATCTGTGGTAGGGCTAGTAACCTGGGAATACTGGAAAAATCCAGATATTTTCGTTTATAAGCCAAAAAACCAAGTCGCTTCCCAAAAGCCTGCTGATTCCTCTCTGTCAGCAGAAGACAGAGCGATCGCAGCAGATATTGATAATTTGCCAGTTTTATTTAATGACTTTGAGCAAGCAACTCTCCCAGCAACGACAAATACCCCCAAGGAAAACACTGAGGGAAAAAAGAGTAAAAGCTTATTAGAGGATGTAATTAACAATAAAAAATCTGCTAGTGATACCAAATTAAATCCTGGTTTAGGCATAGTTAATAACGACACGTCCCCAGCCGTGAAAAATCCCTTCGTTGTACAAACAGAAAATTTATTGCGTACTGGGACAGTTGATAGTAATAGTCAGTTTCTAGGTCTCAAGACCTTAACTGCGGCATCTGAACCAACAGGGGGGGAACAAACATCCTCTAGCCTGGGTATTGGATTCACTAATCAAACCAACAAGAATCAAAATTCTGTCTCCATCAGCCCTTTGCAAGCAGCGCTCGACCAATCGACAAACCAGAAATTGTCTAGCTTTAATGGTACTGCAACTCAGACAAATACCTTGAGGCGCATCTCTGACCCAGGAGCAACGTTAATACCGTCCATCAACAGCTTACCCAGTCAGAATTCTCTACCGGCTACTGGGTTAAGTGCTGGGACAGGCTACAGGCCAACGGGTACGAACTTGCTACAAAATCCCTACAATAATTTAAATAATGGTCAGGTAGTGCCTACTGGTACAGGTTATACGTCAACGGGTACGAGCTTACCGCAAAATCCCTACAATAATTTAAATAACGGTCAAGTAGTGCCTAGTGTAGCACCAGTAACGCCCCCAGTGACCTCGATCGCACCAAATAATAATCCACCTTACTCTAGCCAGAGTCCAAGTGCTGTGACCCCCACAAACCCTATGGGATATGGTAATTATGGTTTGCAGCAGCCGAATTACTTACCACAATCTAATTATGGGTTGCAGCAACCGACGCAACCAGCACAATCTAATTACGGGAATTCTGTGTTGCAGCAACCAACACAGTCTAATTCCTTATATCTTCGCCAAATTCGAGACAAGTATAGAGATTCGGGTCAAAGGTGATTTTATTTGCGGTGAAGATAATTATAGTTGCAGATAATCTTAGTTTTCTCAGGTCTTGATTGCAGGTTTGAGCGATTAGCATTACAGGTCGCTACAAGTAACTTTGCAAGTAACTCAGAGTCAATCTTTTTGTTTCTGTCACCAGTTGTTGACGGAATTTTTTTTCTTGGCTAAGAGATGTCCATAAAAGGGTGCCGATGATTTTCACCAACACAAAAGCGATCGCTTCATAGACGATTGGTTCTAAATCTGGACAACGCTCCGATATAAACATCGCCAAATCTTGAATCAGTTGGGCATCACCCGCCGCATCGATCGCTTCTAGTTCAGGCATTGAACTTTGCAAGGGCATAAAAATGGCATGATAACCTGGGTAATCGGTAAAAAATTGATCAACGGTATCAATTACCTGCTCCATATATCTAGAGAGAGATAAACTCTTGCTTTCAGGTGTATCCAATTCTACTAATAAATGATGGAGTTGCTGATTGTAGCGAGCTGCCAGTCCGTAAAGAATTGCTGCCTTATCAGGAAAGAATTGGTACAGCGATCCGATAGGTACTTTGGCATTAGCTGCGATCGCATTGGTACTGGTGGCGTTATAGCCCTCCGTAATAAATAATTGTTCAGCTACATCCAAAATTTGATTTACGCGCTCTTGGCTACGCGCTTGACGAGGCTGGCGGCGCATCCCTTTGGGCTTTGATGAATCGGTGGTCATGAAGTTAAAAAAATCGGTGAAAAATTTGCTTGACTAAACATGAGCATTACTCGTATTATTGCAAATGTGAGCAATACTCATATTTTAGTCTAACCACAGGAGGATATTGTTATGGACAAAGATTTACTTAGATTATCCAGTTCCAAAGTTGGAAACGATTTAACCCATCAGATGCAACAAATTACCGCATTACAGCCTTTTTTAGCAATGCTTGCCGGAGATTCAAGTTTGGATGTAGTGGGAGAGATGGTTGCTGCTTTGCTGGAAACACCTTCCTTTGACATTGCAGTAGAGTACCTTAAGCGTGATCCTAGTTCAGCAGCATTAATTGAAGAGCGATACATAGCTCCGCCTCATAATCTGGACACTCTGTTGCAATATCCACCGGATTCCTTGGGATACCTTTACAGCATGGCAATGAAGGCAAAGGGATTTCGAGCCGAAGACTTGTACGAAGAAATACCCATTTATTCCGATGCCAGTTATGTGGAGGCGAGACTAAGCCAAACCCACGATATATGGCATATTGTTACTGGTTTTGGTATATTACCATCTGACGAGATCGGATTACAGGCATTTCACTTGCCACAGTTTCCCTATCCTCTAGCAGTATCTTTGCTTTCTAGTAGCATGATGTCTGCCCTTCTATTCAATCCTGAAGAATTGCCCACTTTGCTTGATGCGATTCAAACCGGATGGGAAATGGGCAAAAACGCCAAATCTCTCTTTGCCCAAAAGTGGGAGGAAGCTTGGGGAAAACCCTTACTGCAATGGCAAAAAGAGCTAAATCTTCTTTTGTATTGAAATGGTAAGTATTTAATGAGGTGTGGTCATCTGCATCTCTATTATCAAGAGAGGAATCTATATGCAGCACTTGTGTTCATATTTATACCGATTGCCCTATGCCATGATGGAGAACTTTGAGCTTTGGGGAATTTACGAGGCCGACTTCAGTGAGGCTGTAATTAGTTTTTTAGCATTTCAGCTACTTGAAGATGCGATCGCTCACTTGATTAATTTGAGCAAACGGAGAGAACCCGTATGGATATCCTTCATGCAGTCTCTTGGTTTATAATCTAGGACAAATCTTAAGCTAAGGTGATTGTGGGCTATTTGGAATAATCGGAACTTCTGGAGTTTCGGGTTGTTGCTGTTGTCGTTGCAAATATTTACTCAATACGTAAGCCATATCTCCACGGGTAACAGGTCGTAATGGGGAAATATTGCCTTGAGCATCTGTATTGAGAAATCCCTCAGTCGCTACTGTGGCGATCGCTTTTCTAGCCCAAGCTGGGATAGACTTTTCATCTGGATATGCAGCAAGAATCTCATTAACAGCGTCATTGGGAAACTGAAATACACCATAAGCCTGGGCGAAAATAGCAAGAGCTTCTGCCTTTGTCACCTTTTGATTAGGGAAAAATTCATTGCCCCGATAGCCTTTCATGATGTCAGTTTTTAAGACTATCTGTATATCATTAAATGCCCAATGAGTAGCAGGAACATCTGGAATAAGTAAATTTTCTTTGCTAACAGCTTGTCTTTTATTTAGCCCAAATGCTTTGACCATAATTGACGCTAATTCGGCTCTACTCAGTAACCTTTCTGGATAAAACTTTCCATCAGAAAAGTTTGTCATCCATTTGACAGCAGTTACTTGTTGAATGAAATCAGATGAGATTACAGAAGTTGTTTCTGGCACTTGAGCAATTGCTGGCAAGGTTTGTAGTAGTGCCAATAAAGATAAAGTAATTGAAAGCTGACGCATCATAATAACCACTTTTAGCTGCTAACGTGAATTTAAAAAACTACGTTACTGAGGTTAACGCAAAATTTGGTCTCAGTTAGTGACGAATTTAGGCTGGGCAATGTTGCGTACCTACGTAGTGCGTTAGCTTGTTTTCATAATCAAAGGAGTAGAAATCAGCAAAAACTTGTTTTTTACCTTTCATCTTTTGGCGTTATCTGCCCACTACTATGGACTATAGTCAGTTTTTCAGGAGTTTTGGGAATGACACTAGCAGCAGATCCCGTAAAGTTGATGAAGCAAGAAGTTGGCAAAGCCGCCGCAGCCCTAGTCAAGTCGGGTTCCATTGTGGGGTTGGGTACGGGGTCAACTACAGCATATACGATTCAGTATTTAGGCGATCGCCTCAAGTCTGGTGAACTCAAAGATATCATTGGCATACCCACCTCGTTTCAGTCAGAAGTGCTGGCGAAGCAATACGGTGTCCCTCTTGCCACCTTGGACGCTATTGACCACATCGATATTGCCATTGATGGAGCCGATGAAGTCGATCCACAGAAGAATTTGATTAAAGGCGGTGGTGCAGCACATACCCGCGAAAAAGTTGTAGATTACCTGGCAGAACAGTTCATCGTCGTGGTAGATAGTGGGAAGTTAGTAGACCACTTGGGTTCTAGTTTCCCTGTACCCGTGGAAGTGATTCCAATGGCAATTACTCCCGTAACCAATGCCATCAAAAAACTCGGTGGTAAACCAGAACTCCGCATGGGTGTAAAAAAAGCTGGGCCAGTGATCACTGATCAAGGCAATTTTGTCTTAGATGTCAGATTTGACTCTATAGAAGATCCAGCCAGCCTAGAGCAGACATTGAATAACATTCCTGGCGTCCTGGAAAATGGCATCTTCGTTAACTGTGTTGATTTAGTTTTAATTGGCGAAGTCAAAGATGGTCAACCATTAGTGCGCCAACTGTAAGAGTTATAGATTTTGGATTTTAGAGAAATTTAAAATCCAAAATTAATCGAAACAGTAATCTAACTATCAATATCCACACAAACCAAACGCAGTCTGATTTATAGCAAAATTCCGAATTCAAACGGACTTTATACCTGGCTACCAGACCTAGTTTGTGTACTTACAGCAGTTTTCATGTATTTAGACCACAATCTTCTTCTTTCCTTTCTTCTTTGCGCCTTTGCGTGAGATAAAAACAATGTGGTTCATTTACCCGAAAATCGCTGTAATTAACTTGAAATGTGCGATCGCCACAACTCGCACAACTTTCAGCTTTTGAACCAATACCACCATCTCACGAAATTCCTGCTACAAATACGTTGGTAAAAGGAATTTCGTGAAATAATATTACCTGACCACCCATAAGAACCAAATTAGCTCAAAAAATAGTTAATCTGTATTTACCGCGTTCTTGTGGATTCTTGGAAGTAACAACTATATAGTAAGTGTCATCTTCAGGCAACCTAGCTCGGTCAATTAAAGCACTGTACACACCATCTTTGTCTTTGTCTTTATCTATAGCGATCGCCTGTCCTTGAGAATTTAGCAAGGCTACATAAGGAGAAAACTCTTCATCGACACTATCTACACGAATACTTACAAGCTGATTTTTTCTACCTTGAAAATTGGAAATATTGTAAGCGCCTCCATTTTGTTTAAGAGTTGAACTCTGGGCACTTAATTGACCTGATTCGTCTAGGGTATAGCTAGCTCTGTCATTCCTCAGAGCCAAACTATAGCGACCTGTATCTCCGGGATCTTGGCTAGTAACTGCAATCTTGTAAGTGCCGTTCGTAGGCAGTCGCGCAAAAATGAATGCATCATCGCCATCACTGCTTTTCTCCAAACTGCTTTTTTTGACGATGACATTGTTATCAGGATCATGCAGAAACAATAAGGTATTTAAACTCAAGTTATTTGTTTTGCGTGTATCATTACTCCCAATAAGCCTAATTTGGACTAATTGATTCTCTCTACCTTCAAACTGGTAGAAATGAAAATATCTACCTTGAGATTCAAAGTCACGCTTACTCAGAATACCCAATGCAACATCGGCAAAATTAATCTCCCTGTATGTAGGTGTCGCGGGTGGAGAAACTCTTCTTGGACTGGGTTGGCGAACTCTCGCTGGAGTCGGGTTGGGCTGGCGAACTCTCGCTGGAGCCGGGTTGGGCTGGCGAACTCTCGCTGGAGTCGGACTAGGCTGGCGAACTCTCGCTGGAGTTGGACTAGGCTGGCGAACTCTCACTGGAGTCGGGTTGGGCTGCACTTTTTCTGTGTTAGACGATACACGATTTTGTATTGGTGACTCAATATTTGGCTTCTTTCTTGGAGCTATTGACGCTTGAGAAGCAGGAATTTGCTCAATTGCTTTTTTTACTGCTTCTGGTTGCCTCTCATCTGGTGATTTGGCAATTATGAAGTTTTTAGAATTTTGAGGTATTGCTAAAGCACTTATCGGCAGTATATTACTCGTGATTAGCAAACTACTACTCAAACAACAAATTAAAATGCGACTTAATTTGCGGCGATCGCTGTTGTTTCTTACTAGCATAATTACGCTCCTAATTTTGCTGATGATTTTGTCTTTCAGGAATGGACAAATTTAATTTACTATTTGGTGTTTTTCCCGCAGCAAATAAATCTGACTTCTTATCTAGATTGAACTTAAATTTAGCGATGGACTGCTACCAATTTAATTTGTATATACTATATAGCCAAAATTTTTGTCACAACTAAGTTGCAAAAATCATATTCTAAATTTAAACTCCTAGTAGTCTGTCAATTTTGTAGGTATATACTGAGCTACAAGCTGAAATTGCTGCTTTTCGGATTTTTGGCGAGATATTTTTGTAAAACTGAGCCAGATGCTCCCGAACAACTAAATTGCAAACGCATGTATATAACCAAGTTAACGCCCATCATTCGTCAAAAGGCATCGCTTAAGCAGAATTTACTACAAATTGTCTAAATTGTTCAATACCTGATGAGGTAAGGAAATTGGGGATTTGTATGGTATCTCAGTGATATTGACTAACAAGAGAGATTATACTGCATGACTTAAGATGAATATATACTCCAACATGAAAATGGATTCCCAGTATGCTCTGTTGTGTGAATCCCGATTGCCCAAAACCCGTAAATCCTGATGAAAACAACTATTGCCATAGTTGTAGAGCAGAATTGATACCCCTGCTGGGAGGTCGCTATCGTCCCACTCAGGTGTTGTCAGATGAGGGCGGATTTGGCAGAACCTATCTGGCAGAAGATATACACAAACTGAATGAATGCTGTGTTGTCAAGCAATTCGCACCAAAACTTCAGGGAACTGGGCCATTAACAAAGGCCATTGAGCTATTTAAACAAGAAGCAAGCCGACTACAAGAACTGGCAGAACATCGACAAATTCCAACTTTATTGGCTTATTTTGAGCAAAATAACTATCTGTTTTTAGTACAGCAGTTTATCGATGGGCAAAATTTACTCAAGGAATGGCAAACGCGGGGAAGCTATAGCGAAACAGAGATTCGTGAACTTTTGCTAGATTTACTGCCTGTGCTGAAGTTTATCCACGTGCGGGGAGTGATTCATCGGGATATCAAGCCACAGAATATTATTCGCCGTCAAAGTGACGGGCGATTAGTGCTAATTGATTTTGGAGCCTCCAAGCAGCTGACGGCAACAGTGCAGACTAAAATGGGCACTGTTATCGGCTCACACGGTTACACCGCACTTGAACAGATGCAAGATGGAAAAGCCTACCCAGCCAGTGATTTATTCAGTTTAGGGGCGACTTGTTTTCATTTACTGACTGGGGTTCGTCCATCTCAGCTGTGGATGCAGCAGGGTTACGGTTGGGTTGCGTCTTGGCGGCAATATTTGAGCAGTCCAGGTAAAAACAGGGTTTTTCTGTCTGTAGAGTTGGGTGAAGTTTTGGATAAGTTGTTGCAACTAGACATCCAAAAGCGTTACCAATCGGCTGATGAAGTCATCACTGACTTGACACCTCGGCTATCACCATCGTCATCAGTGCCCCCAACTATACTTACACCAACATTTGCAGCTACCAGAGTAAACAAGGGGCCAGTTTCATCACAACCAAATAACAAGCTGCAAAGTCAACTGCTGTTAGGTTCTAGCATTTTGGTGTTTGGATTGGGGGGAGTTTGGTATTTCCAGACTCGCCCCAATCCAATGAGGGAATTTTCTCAGCCTATTTCTCCGCTGATTCAGCCCAAAAAAACCGTACCGGAAAATCCTTTTCTACCCGAACCCCTCAATGGGCATTCCAGTGATGTGAATTCCGTAGCTTTCAGTCCTGATAGCACAACCCTTGCTAGTGCCAGTGATGACAAGACAATCAAGCTATGGAATCTAGCAAATAAAGCGGAAATCCGCACCTTAGAAGGACATTCCAGTTGGATTTGGACTGTAGCCTTCAGTCCTAATAGTAAAGCTCTCGCTAGTGGCAGTGCGGACAAGACAATCAAACTGTGGAATCTGGAGACAGGAAAGTTAATCCGCACTTTGGAGGGACATACCGACGGAGTGAGTTCTGTAACTTTCAGTCCTGATGGTAAAACCCTTGCTAGTGGCAGTGCTAGTCAGGATAAGACAATTAAGCTGTGGAATCTACAGACAGGGAAGTTAATCCGTACCTTGGAGGGACATACCAATGGTGTTCCATCTGTAGTCTTTAGTCCTGATGGTATGACCCTTGCTAGCGGTAGTTGGGACAAGACAATTAAGCTATGGAATCTGAAGACAGGAAAATTAATCCGCGCCTTGGAGGGAAATCCAGACTCGATTCTTTCAGTCGCTTTTGCTCCCGATGGCCTCACCCTTGCCAGTGGTAGTAAGGATATGAAAATCAAACTGTGGAATCTGAAGACAGGAAAATTAATCCATACTTTAAAGGGACATAATGATAAGGTTAATTCCGTCACTTTTTTGTCAAGTGCAAGTCCAAATTGTGTTACCCTCGTCAGTGGCAGCAGTGACAAGACAATCAAATTGTGGAATCCGGTAACTGGAAAGGAAATCCGCACTTTAAAGACGGGTTCTGGATATATTTATGCTGTTGCCATCAGCCCAGATGGACAAACTATTGCCGGTGGTGGGAGTGGTGAGAATATTCTCAAGATTTGGCAGATGATTCAGTGAAAAGTCCAGAAGTTGAGCCTCGCCTCTCAAAATTTTTGCATTTATGATACTATCCAGAATCTTGGACACCGGATTTAATTTTTAATGATTAATTGCACTTCACTCTCACGGCTTTTGATCAAACTATCGCTATACTCAGTTTCATTGAAAACTGTGGGATTCTTGCTTCAATGGATTTTGACAAATTTACTCTCATCAACAAGGTAAGATTGTTGCAGATTTAGTGAGATATTTTTCTATGCTATGGCTTCAAAAGATGATATTGTCAGAGGGCTGTGTATGATAATATTCTTTATGTACTCAAGATTTTAGCTTGAAAAAATATCAAAATCTCTCCTTTAGCCTACGAATGTGGGTTTTAATGTAGAATTTTTGTTATAAAAAATCATCTATAATTAAAACGTTATGATTAACATATTTTTTCTGCTCATCCTATTTTCTTCACTTTTAGGACGGATTAAATTTCCGGGAATAAATATTGGCATTCATTATTTATTACTGCCTGCATTTAGTTTTGGCATAATTGCTTTATCTCTAAAGTCTATACCCGAAATTGTTAAGAAGCACAGAATCATTTTGATATTTCTGAGTATGCTGTACCTATGGATGTGGCTATGCTCATTAATTAGCTTATTTCCAAATACTGCTATTATTTACAGTATCAAATATACTACTTACTTTATATTATTTTTTGCTTTTTTAGTGATAACTTTTAGAAATCTAAAAGGCTCATCTTTAAGATTTTACTATCGTTGTATATTATACTTACTACAAATAATTGCGGTTTTTGGTTTTTTAGAAGCTTTATTTCCCAATCATTGGATTTTTGAATTATTAAAATTTCCCAGTTTCTATCCTCAGATTGGTTCTATCATGCAAAATCCCAATCAGTTTGGGGTAATAATGGCAATTGGATTATGTTTAAGCCTAATTTTAGAAAAACAGAGAAATATTTCTAAATTTGAATTACATATAAGCGAATTTCTTTTTCTGATTTCCCTAGCTTTGTCTGCTAGCAGAAATGCTTGGCTAGTTTTTATTCTTGGCATAGTTCTTTTATTAATACATAAAATTATTAGTATTAGAAAAACGATTTTTATAATCAGCCTATGGCTTTTATCTATTATATCTCTACCAGTATCTACATATAGAATTGGTTTGGGAGATAGTAAAATATTTCCGTTAATTAATTTATTTTTAGCAAATCCTAGTGATATAGCGCTTCCTAGTCCTGTAGGAACTGCCTTATCAAGGTTCACACTTTGGCAGGCAGCTATTATTGAAACTATTAAAAGACCTCTCACTGGTATAGGCATAGGAGTTTTTGCAGAACATATAGGATTGAAAATTTGGGGACAGAAAGGTTTTCACGCACATAATATATTTTTAAATGTGTTAGTGGAACAAGGAATTACTGGATTATTGATATTTATTAGTTTTTTAACAAGAATAGGATTTCAAGTTAAACATATTAATCCCGTAACGATGATTCCACTTATAATGTTTTTAGCGTCTCAAATGCCAGATTTTTTTGTTGAAGACTATACTTTTACAACTATTGAGTTTTATTTTCTGGCAGCAGCTATCAATTCTCGAAAAGATTTTATCATGTAATGAAGAACTTTAATTATTTAGCTTATGTTGAAAACACCTACCATAAATAAACCTCATTTCCACTTAATATTTCCCAATATATTTAATTTTAAGGGAGGTATTCAAGTTTACTCAATATTTTTGCTCCAAGCTTTACAAGATTTATATCCTGAAGCTAATTATGATGTGTTTCTCAAGTATGACAAACACAATTTAAAACAGCCGCAAAACTTGCAATTTTTAACTTCGACAAGATTTCATTATTTTGGTCAGTTCGCAAAATTATTGCAAACTATTTTATTTGCTACCAAAATAATTATTTTAGCTATTTTCCAACGTCCCACTATAGTCATATCAACCCATGTTAACTATGCCACTGCTTGTTATATTCTAAAACTTATCACTGGGATTCCTTACTGGGTAGTTGCTCATGGTTTAGAAGTTTGGGATATCGAAAGCAAAATTACAAAATTAGCTTTACAAAAAGCAGATAAAATTATTAGTGTTAGTAATTACACTCGCCAGCGTTTACTTGAAGACAAAAATATTGACTCGGAGAAAATAGTCCTTTTACCTAATACGTTTGATGCCAGTCAATTTCAGATAAATCCTAAACCTTCTTACTTACTGAAACGATATAATTTAACAGATGAACAGCCTGTAATTCTAACAGTGACGCGGATGGGGCGGATGGCAAAATATAAGGGTTACGACCAAATACTTCATGCCTTAATTAAAATCCGCTTGCATGTCCCTAATGTTCACTTCATTCTTGCAGGTAAAGGGGATGATGTACCTCGAATTAAGGCTTTAGTTACCAGCTTAAATCTCCAAGATTGTGTCACTATTGCCGGATTCGTACCAGATGAAGAATTGTGTGCTTATTACAATCTCTGCGATGTTTTTGCTTTGCCAAGTAAAGGAGAAGGATTTGGTATTGTTTATCTAGAAGCTTTAGCTTGTGGTAAACCTGTGCTGGCGGGTAATCAAGATGGTTCTATAGATCCTTTAGCTGAGGGAAAATTAGGATGTTTAATTGACCCTGATAATGTAGAAGAAATTGCCGATAATCTAATTCAAATCCTACAAGGCGATTGTTCTAACCCAGTAATTTACCAGCCAGAATACTTGCAACAAAAAACTATTGAAGCTTATGAGTTTAGCCAGTTTCGTGCAAGTTTAGCAGAATTATTGGATGGTCATTAAGTATCAAAATAGAATTCAGGAGTCAAGAGTCAGCGAAGAGGAAAAGGGGCAGGGGGCAG
>NZ_WBKM01000337.1 GCF_015714725.1 Nostoc sp. WHI | reverse complement strand
AAAAATATTTGTCGAATTAAAACTAATAATAAAAATCCAGTCTTAAGATTACTATTCGTTGGTATATCTTTTCTTCTAGTTAATATCTGGGTGAATCTCCTTTGGCTCAGAATCAGTCGCAAGAGAAAAGGTAGTCGATTAATTTATCGCACACTTTTTCCACTCAAACAGATGTTGTCTTTTTTATCTCAAGCTATTGAACGTAAATATCAAGTAGTTGAAAGCATTTACATTCCATCCGGTTAACATCAATAGATTATCAATCAGCTAATCATAAGTAATCATTATCTATACTATAGCAGTCCTAAATCATTTGTGAAAATTCTATATCTCTTTCTTCTTTCTTCCCTTTGTGTCCTTGGCGTTCTTGGCGGTTCGTTTCCTTATTTATATTTTTCACGACTCATTTAGGATTGCTATATGTTTGCTAGTTAGAATATTGCGTATTAAAAAGTATCATAGACTACAAAGCTTTTGGCGATCGCTCTTTGGGAAAAACTTTTTGGTTTACTGTTTAATAATCTTTGTGATTTAGTATCCGCGATAAAGTAAGTAATAAAACTTGCTGGCAATGCTCCCACACCAAGCATAGACATTACTTTGGCTATATCGTTGGTGAACCCTCCAGAAGCAACCACCAAGCCAGCGCACAAGCTAAAAGCACTTAGCCCTAACCCATGAGATAATTTCATGATTTTACCTCTAGGTAATCACCTAACTGTGCTTTAAAGCTTGCTAGGTTTCCCTGTGACTCAACAGTTTTTAGCCTTAATTCCTCAGCTTTTATTTGAGCTTGCAACAGTTTTTGGTTTAGTTCATCTTTGCTATAAACCGAGATATTTGTATCGGCGATCGTCTTAACTTGACTGACATCCAGAACAACTGATTTTTGGGTAGTCACCTCTTTTTGATTCAAATAGTCAGTATAGTTACCCTTGACTTTTTCGATCTCGGTAGCCGCTTGGATGCCAGCACCAAAGGCTTTTGAATGCTTACCAATTACAGTAAATTTCTCGCGTGTCAGGTCAAGCGCGGCTCCGGTCAATTTGAGCGATCGCGTAGCACCTTCGTAAATTTTCATTCCCTTATCAAACTGGCTTTGGCTTGCCTGCGGAAGAGTTTCAGGAGGATTTAGCGGATCTGAAATATGATACTGATTGGGCTGGAATGGTGGCATCATTCCCGGTACTAAGTCAGGGGTGACAGTTAGTAAGCCAGGAATGCGACTATCTATCGCAATAGTGGCAGGTGATGTGGCAGATGTGGAATTAGTGCTAGATGTCAAGTTCTGTTTACGTCCTGCCAACTTTTCTGCTACAGCAATAGCAGCTGCTTTTGTAGTGTCAATTTTAGCCATTGTTCAAAAATTTTCTGGTGTTGACTAGGGATTGATATTTAATTTCCAATTGCCTAAATGCTTTGTCGATTTCGCTAAATTCAAGCGCTAATTCCTCATCTAAATCGTATTTTTTGAGGACAAGCTTTAGCTCTGTTTCATCCGTCTTTGCATCCTGAATTTGGCTGTTTAAGTCATCTTGCATGGTAGTATTGACGGGTATCTGATGCTTAAAAGCTCTCAAAACTATTGAGAGCATTAATTCTGGCTTTATCTGCTACCAACTGTGTTCTGTGGAGTTGGCAGCAACAATTATTCTCTAAAACCTTCAAACTTAGCTACCTCTGAGTTACTAGCAACAGCCCATTCGAGGTAGTTGAAATACTGCTTAATGTCACCAATAGCTACATCACAATCGAAGCGTAAGCCTTTAAACTGTGGATGTTGGCGGATTTGACCAAGTAATTCCTGAGCTTGAGCAACTAGCTCTGGTAAGGAATTACCGCTCATATTTACCTCTGATTCAATGCCGGAAATTGTAAAAGTCATGGCGTTAGTACTCTTTCTAATAACCAGTTAACAAAGTCGAGGGGAGATAACAGGATGTTGATCGCTCTCACACGATTAGCTTTTTTCCCAGTTCGGTGATGATGCCTTCAATTTCTTGGGTCAGGTCGGTTTCATCTGGGGTAACTTCTGGCTTTTGCTGTGCAAGTCCAGCCAAATCTCTAATCGCTCCCAAATATCCTTGCTTTTGGTGTTGCCAGTGCTGATTGATACCCTCTGTTAGTTCCGCATCTCGCACAGCCAAGTTATTTAGAATCAGTTGGTTCTTAACTTGGGCTATAGCGTCTACTGCTGCAATTTCTTCTGATGCTTGTCTAGTTAGCTGGTCAATCAGCGTCAGTTGGGTGTTAGGGCTTGAGCCGGGGGTAGGGGCTGTTAGATGTTGCTGTTGCCCTTGTCGGGATAGGGCATTTTGTGGCTGTTCTGTGGCTGGCTCAGATGCTTGCTGTGTTAAATTTTGTGAACTTTCGGACTGTTCCAGTTGTGTAAAATTTTGTGAATTTTTGGGGAACTCTGAGGTGCTAGCCACAGTTGGCAATTCTGGCTGAAAGTATGAGGCGATCGCTTCTAAATCGGCTTCTGAAACTGCCTTTACAGTGTCAAAATCATCCGGGCGAACATGGCTTAGAGCCAGTCTCAAGCTTTGTTCCGTGGTCATGTACTTTCTTGCAGCATCATGAATGCTTACTGTGTCTGCTGTTGGTGCTGTACTTCTCTTCCGTGCTGCCATGATTTACGCTCCCTTTTGTAGTTTCTGTAATTGCTGGAATGCTTGCTGATAGCGGTATCTAGAAAAATCATTCGGGTTTTTGGCGATATAGCCTTTGACGCGATCGCCACGTCGTAGCTGTGCCATTAATGGCCCTACTCTCCCCAAAACCCATGCTTGATATGGCGACAAGGGCGACTCCCGATCGTGAGTGTTGTCGGCTTTTTTCGGGTAAGCATCTCTGAAACTAGGGATTCTCCAGAAAGCTAAATTCTCCCAAGTGACCAAAGTCGAACGGCTAACACCCAAGACCTCAGCTAAATATGTCTTGGTAGATGGGAAATCAAGGAAGGAGTCTAGGTCTGTAGAATGTTTGCTCCGTCTAGGTTTCATCGGTTTACTACAGTAATCAATGTGAATCAGATAGTAACTAGCTAGCAATCAGAATAAGTACACATCACAATGTCGCTCCTAATCGCTAAACCCCTTGCTGTGTAAGTTCTTGGGGTACTCGTAGGACGCTAATTAGTGGCTTGTTATTGATCGATTGCTTACCTATTGATATAGTAGTACATGACGGTACTATAATGTCAAGTGATGTATTGAACAATCTTGTAAAGTCTTATAGAGTATTTAATTGTCAGGTAAGGCATTATGGACTAATAGATTTATGTTTGCTGAAATGGCTACCCGATATAGATTGACTGTTTATTTCTCAGATGACACCACTCTTAAAAAACTTGAAGAATGGGCAAAAGAAGAAAATAGAAGTGCTAGCAATCTTGCAGCTACTTTACTCGCTAAAGCAGCACAGGATAAAGATAAACAGGAGAAATCAGCATGACCAACGCACAGCGACTAGACCATGTAGAGGATGAACTAGAGACAGTTAAGCAATTGCTACTGTCTGCTGCTAGCTATGCAGAATCAGCCAATGAGAAAATTGACCGACTAGGTACTAAAGTTGACGAGATGGCCAACGCCCAATTAAGAACCCAAGCACAACTTGGCCAGTTAAGCGAACGGGTTGATTCTTTTATTTTCAATACACAACGTCTGTTTACCCAACAGGCAACAGTTTTAGAGCGACTTGAGGAAAATCAGCGTACTAACAACGCTGCATTGGAGCGTATCGACCGGATCTTAGACTACCTGCTACGACAACAAGGTAACAACCATTGATAAACCCGTTTCTTGCTTTTTTCTTACCAGGTAGCGATCGCAGTTTGTAATGTATGACCTATAAGACAGGAATAGCAACAATTTCAGGAGAAGCATACAGAATTGCCGACAGTGAAGGTAGGGCTATAGCTTCCTTTACTCCTCCACAACTTATTAAAGATATTGACTGGGATACGCTTACAGATGCCCAAACATGGCTACTCTCAGAAATGGTTTTTGAATGGGAGGTAATTGCTTACTGGCTTGTTTATTGTCGGACAAAAGCGGTAAATATTAAACGGATGCCATTTACGCACCCAGATTTCTTAAACCAAAGAGCAAAAGCTGAATTATACAACATCCAACTTGATTTATGTGCTGCAATTTGGGAGGCAATTGAATTTAGCCATCATTACCCAACCCTTTACTGCTGGTGGATAAAGTGCATTACAGAAAATCAACAAAGCCAAGTTAAATCAATTCTGTTGTCTAGGGATAGTATTGCAAAAGGAGAAACAGAAGACGGACTAAGAATACTTAGAAGATCGTTAGACAAAGGAATTATCCCCTTTACAAAATCACATGAAAATATTCATCTTTACAGAATGTTTGACTCTGCGATAAGTATGGGGCTTGACAACAAACTGGTTAAAAAACTTTGGTCTGAATATCTCAAAGGATTGGGGAAACTAGCTAAAGAATTAAAAGTCAACAGCGAAATAAAAGCAATTGCTAATCTAGCAGGGCGTTTAAATTACCGCGATCGCCATACTCTTAAACGAATACCTGTAAACCGTGTAAAAAAAAGATACTTTACTGAATATTCGCGCGAAATTTGCATTGCCTGCCTAGCAAGGCTTACGTTGAAATCATCAGCAAAAAAAATGCTGAGTGCAGCCCCCTAGTTATGTCGAACGTTTCTCAGGCGTTCACCAGGGAATCTGAAACTCAACAGATTCCAAAAATTTCAATTCAATTAGTACGTCTAGCTTAACAATTTTATTGACATAACTTCAAGGGGCTGTGATTTGTAAACACCTTACAAAATTACAGCAATGAACAAAAAACCCAAAAATAGCTCTAAAAAAGCCTTTAACCATAAGCATTCTAGCAAAATCCC
Organism: Nostoc sp. WHI; assembly: GCF_015714725.1. Classification (GTDB taxonomy): domain Bacteria; phylum Cyanobacteriota; class Cyanobacteriia; order Cyanobacteriales; family Nostocaceae; genus Nostoc. The sequence continues at coordinate 16,850 of NZ_WBKM01000337.1, read as the reverse complement.
CCCTGGTGGTCAACTTTTTAGCCTGCTCATGGAACTCATTACCGACAGAAGATTGACTGAATCTGTCGAAATTCTCGAAAAAGCAGGCTATCACGACAGCTTAGTAATTTTCTTCATACTGGCTAACCTTCAATATGAGGTGGCAGTATGAGCAAGTTTACCCCTACCTCTAAAGCAAATCCTTGTTTGTCTTGTAGCGATACTAAAGGCAACTGCCGACATCAGGATATAGAAGAAATTATTCTCTGTATGTCTGCCAATAGCAGCCGCAAGGGTGAAATTGTTGAGAGTGGCTATAAAGTCATCGATTTTACCCAAGATGGGTTATGGGCAGTTTTAAAGCTCGACAATCAGCAATGGGCAGAAGAATAAAAACAGCACTGGGCTGATGAACAAAGACGACGGCGTGAAAAACTCCAATGGGAGGAGCAACAGAAGTTAGCTAAATTGATTTCCATCCCCGACCGGGATGAACAATACCGCCGCATCGTTGCCACACTGGGATTAAACCAAAAACACCGCATCTCAGAACTGTCCGAAAGACGCGGCTTAAATTCTGAAGAGATTGATTTTGCAGTTTCTCAAGGGTGGCTAGCAAGTTGGAAGCCAGGGTTAAAAGTTGATGCTCCCCCGTCTTTGGCTGGGGTATCTGGAGGGCAACTAACAGGGGTCATCGGGCTTGCGATCGCGGCTGTAAACCTCAACGGTGAAATTACAGGATTTCAAATAGCCAGTGACAACCGTGTAAAATTTGGCAATTATATTTGGCTATCATCTGCCAATAAAGGCGGGAATGGGCCACACCTGCCAAGCGGTGAATTACCTGTATTTCTCTGGAGGCATCCAGAAGCCGAACAAATCACAGAAACTTGGTTAGTAGAGGGTGGGTTAAAGTCGCTGATTACAGCTCTGGAATTGTGGTTTAGGCATGGACGTAAAGACATCCAAATTATTGGAGCAGCAGGGGCAAACTGGCTAGGCTCAATCAATGCAGTGGTAGACGGGCTAGGGCAGACTAGTAAAGTTGTTTTATGCCCAGATGCTGGAAGCTTAGATAATTCTCATATCCTAAGTAATTACAAGAAAATTATTGAAGAATTAACAAGTAGGACTTACTCAGTTAGTGTTGCTTGGTGGGATCAGCTAGAAAAAGGGCAACACCCTGACATTGATGAACTTGACAACATTCTTGGCTTTGATTTAATTACACCAGGGGAATTTTTCTCACTGGCTGATGAATCAGAATCTTTTGATGATTCTCAGGATTGGGCGTGGCGTAACTGGTTAAAAAGTCGCCGTTATACACCCGATATTGTGGTTAATCAATCCAAGTTCAGATTTGCTCAAATACCTGATAAAGATGTCATTATTTCGGCTAAATCTGGGCTAGGTAGTGGTAAAACAGAAGCACTCATTGAGCTAATTAGGCTATGTTCTAATCGGGCTTTTATGATTGGTTATCGCAACAATTTACTATTGCAGACTGGTAATAGAGCAAGTCAAGTAGGACTAAAAATATACCATTTAAATGATGATAATAGACGTTATTTTGTGGCTGATAATGCTACTCATTTAGCGCTTTGTCTTGACTCGATTCACCACATCGACGGCTATTTCAAAGGGGTCGATATTTACCTGGATGAAACTGTCTCAGTTCTGCTTCATGCTACCAACGGTGGCACACTGAAAGAAGAACAAGGCAGAGCTATAGCAATACTCTCAAAAGCTTTACGAGAGTGCAATAGAGTGATTTTACTTGATGGTAACTTGGCTGACATCTACGTTGATTTTATAGCCAAGATAGCAGGTAAGAAAGTAATCAAAATTGAAAATCAAACTCAAGTTGCCCCACACACCTTTAAATTTATTGTTGGTATTGATGAAGATGGAGAAATTAAAAAACGGGATAAGTCACCACTAATTAAGGCTTTATTATCTGATGATGTAAGGCCCTGGATTGCCAGCGACTCCAAAAACTTGACAGATAGGCTTGATGAAATTCTTAGACAAGCTGGGAAATTTGGTTATGTTTTAAACAAGGATACTAGCGGCGAACTTTGGGCTAAAGAGTTCTTGGTTAACCCAGACGCATTTATCGAAAAATATAAGCCAGATTATTTTATAATTTCGCCCACTGCGGAATCTGGGGTAAGTGTTACTGTCAAGAATTATTTTACAGATAAGTTTACTTTTTTTACTGGTGTTCAAGGTACTAACAGCCAACACCAAATGCTGTTTAGGCTTAGGGATAACACAATACCTCACTATGTGTTCTGTCCTGAACAATCAACAATTAGGGACAGAAATAACCCGAAAAATTATTCAGCTAAAGCATTCTCAAAATTGCTGGATGAGAAAATTATTCAATCAGCTATACTTGCGGCTGATGGAAATAATAGCAAAATGCTCGAAATAATTGGGAACGCGATCGCTCGTAGTAATGATGATTGGTGGCAGTTGTCTTCTCAGTTAGGAACGCTCGATAATTTCGAGATGAATAACCTCAGAAAATGCTTGATTCATGCACTAGAAGAAGTTGGGCATAGTGTTGAGATTTGCGAGTGGGAAACTGATGATGGAGCTAAAGCCAAAGACGAAGCAGCCAAGGAAGCTGTGAGAATGCGCTATGCTTCCGAGCTTTATCAAGCTATTGAATTTAATTCAATTGATGAAGCTAGCAAAGTTGCTAAGTCAAACCCTACGAAGGAAGTACAGCGACGAATAGAGAAAACTTGGCTACTAGATGCACTACCAAAAATCAAGGAATCAAGCCTATGGGATGCTGAATTTATTGCTGATTATTACCTGAAAGATAAAGAATTTATCTCAAAGCAACGACGATTTTATTTTCTCAACAACTTTGAGATATCTAAAAAGCGAAGTGAGGTTAACTGGTATTACATGGCCACTAACCAAAATTTCTTTTTAGCTCAGGCTAAGGGTGACAGTCACCAAAAAATTTGGGCATTGCAAGAGCTAAATATTCTTCAGTTTTTAGATGGAGAGTTTCATAAAAATTCCCCGGCAGTGGTCAAATTAATTAACACGGTCAGAGAGCGCAATGATATTGCCTTGGCTCTCAATACTGTACCGAAGCCTGAAACTGAATCTAAAAAAGAAAACATTGGGTTTTTGCGATCGCTACTCGATAGCATAGGGGTTAAGCTAGCAAAACCAGTTAGAAAACTTGTTGATGGAGTACGGGAGCGGGTCTACTGTGTCGATAATCCAGCCATGCTTGACCCTGTGAGAGTAGAAGTTTTGCAGGCTCTAGCTCGTAAATTTGACGGCTATTTACAATCAGAATCGGTAACTAAGGTGAACTGGGAAGAATCACCACCACTAAATCCGGTTATGGAGATAGCAGCGACAGCAGAAATAACAGCAGAGATAACAACAGTTGCAGAAACAGAAATTACTGCCACTACACAGGCGATGGCTACGCCCAGAGCAGGCATTGCGGCTGAGTTATAGCAGCCGCCAGGTTGGTTAGGACGCTGTACCAAGAACATCTTCCATAGCACTGCGAAGGCAGTCAAATTGAATTAGCTGTTTACGAATTCGACTTTTTAACCATGACCAACATCGCTATGATAGAGGAACGAGTACAATGACAATAAAAGGCTCACCACAGGATTTGCTGGCTGTTTTAAAAAGAGCAGCTGAGTACAACCCAACCCGTGGCATACGTCTGTTTCAAGTTGGTCAAGAAGTAGAATATCTACTTTATCAACAGCTATATCAAGATGTTGGCCGTATTGCTAGTAGCTTGAAAAACTTACTAAATATAACTCCAGGAGAACGTATAGGTGTTATTCTACCTACCTCTGCTGATTTTGTACGTGCTTTCTTTGGGGTGATTGCGGCAGGTGGTGTGCCAGTAACGCTTCCTGCTCCCTTTCGCTTCAGTTCTTCTATTCGTTATGTACAACGCATCTATGGAGCATTAACACGCTCTCAAATACATCGCGTTTTAGGAGATAAGAAGCTAATTAAGATTTTAGGGGAAGCATCAGGATGTCCCGACTACAGCATTCAAGTTCTTACTGTTTCTAATTTACTCCTAGAGGATTTTACTACTTATAGTGAGCTAGTTGAAAATAATCCGGCGTTTATTCAATATACATCTGGAAGTACTTCAGATCCTAAAGGAGTAATTCTGACTCATAAACAAATTTTGGCCAATTTAGAAGCAATTCGTCATGGCTTGAAAATGGAACATAAGGATGTAGTATGCACTTGGTTACCTATGTTTCATGATATGGGATTAGTTGGATGTTTACTCTCTAGTATTTATACTCAAATAGATTTGCTACTCATGGCACCTGATGATTTTATTCGTAATCCTTTATATTGGCTGAAGCTTTTTGAACCCTATCAAGCAACATTATCACCGGCTCCCAATTCAGCTTATCTACGTTGTGCAGAGCAGATAAAAGAGGAAGATATTAAAACGCTAGACCTCTCAAGTTGGCGTTCAGCAATGAATGGCTCTGAACAAATTGATTCTTTAACCACTAAAAAGTTTATAGATAAATTTCAAATTGCAGGTTTTCATCCAGAAGCAATGATGCCAGTTTATGGTTTAGCAGAAGCAACTTTAGCAGTTACTTTTCCACCTATTGATAGAGGTATCCATTCAGTTTTTACTAGAAGGAGTTTAATTGGCGAAAAAATTGTAGATATTGTATCACCTGACAATCCAGATGCTAAAGAGGTGATCTCGGTAGGATACCCTGTCAAAGGAATTGAAATTTGTCTGTTTGAAGACAATGGCACGCCTATTAGTACAAAAAATAAAATTGGCGAAATTTGTATTCGAGGTGATTCAGTTACAAAAGGATATGATTTTGATGAACAAGCTACTAATTCTGCATTTAGAGAAGGTTGGTTTGCGACAGGAGACCTCGGATTTTTTCACCAAGATGAACTTTATATTACAGGACGGCGTAAAGAGGTAATAATTGTGCACGGGCAGAATTACTATGCTCATGATATTGAACTGGTTGTCAAAGAATTAGAAGGTTTTAAAATTCGCAACGCTATGGCAATTAGTGTAGAAAATAAAGGAACCGAATCCTTAGTATTGTTTGTAGTAACAAACGAGGTAGATACAGAAAAACGAAAGCAATTTATCAGTATTATTCGTGAAGCTGTTTCTCTATCTTTAGGAATATCACCTCTTGATGTAATTTTTTTAAAACAAAATGAAATACCTCTAACATCAAGTGGAAAGTTAGAGCGTCATAAAGGATTACAACTTTATGAAAGTCATACAAAAGCGCTTATGTATTTAGCTTAAGGTGAGTTTTTCTACATGATTCATATAAAGTGTGTTTATACATACTTGGATAGATAAATAAGCTAATTTTCCTGTATTCCTAGACTGATCCTGACGGTTAATTTGAATCTGACTTTTCCTGTTAAGTGTTTTTAGTAAGCTGCCAACCTTTACAAAGTCCGTGCAATTTTAACCAACCTCGTCGTGGTACTTGGATGCCAACTGGAGTATCGTGTTGGTGTCCCAAGCAACTGCCTATACGAGCGATCACTTTCATAACCCGGCTAACCGTTAACACCGCAGGTAACTGAGAAGATTCAGCGCTTATTATTTAAAGTTAAAATGGGTTGAAAAGTCCGTACTCTTAAAATTGAGGTAATTTTATGCTTCTTAATAAAAGTGAAAACTTTTTCGAGATTGGGATAGACTTGGATGTTAAAACATATGATATAGATTTTGCTGGTATTGTTAGTAATATTGTCTATGTGCGCTGGCTAGAAGATTTACGTTTAGCAATGATGGCAGCATATTACCCACTTGGAAAGCAACTAGAACAAGGTTTTGCCCCTGCTATTTTGCAAACTAAAATTGACTACAAGCAACCTATAAAAATGTGTGATACAGTCTTTGGTCGAATGTGGATCAGCGAAATAGATTCTATTAGGTGGATTGTTAAAGCTGAAATATATGTACATAATAAAGTTGTAGCTATAGCTGAACAAACTGGTCTTTTTGTTAAGATTCCATGTATGCGTCCTATTTTACTTCCGGATGAGCTTGCTCAGAAATACTCAGAATATCATAAATCTTTAATCCCAATATAAAGGTTGATAAATTGAATTATACTAACTCTAAAAATCCTAAAATAGTTAACATGGCATGATATCTCAAACCAATGCGCGTAAATAATCTTCTAACATATACAACATTGATATAGCGAAATTTATTTAATTTGATACTGCACATTCCTATTTAGCAGGAATGTACAAAAGCTGTAAAATCAGCTAATCTATCAAGATAAGATAAGAATCTTATTTAATTTTTTAACAAAAGTACAAGATATAACATTTTTAAGTCTGCTGAGGTACAGTAACAAGAATGGGTAAACCAATTATGAATATTATTTAATGAGACTTAGCAAAAGCAGTTTCAACTGCTTTTGCTAAGTCTGGATAACTTATAGCTCCGAGAGAACGTAGTATATTTTTAATTTTTGACCAACAATTCTCAATTGGCGAAAAATCAGGAGAATATGGTGGCAAATAAATTAACTGAGCTCTAGCAGCTTCGATTAATTTCTCAACTCTCCACCTTTATGAATTGAACTTTTTGAGTCTCTTTATCGGGCGTGCAATGTTGTTTCTTCGGCTGACTTCCATCCTCTGTAACATCCGATATTCCGTAGAGATACCAATTGTTATTTCGGTTTTTTCTTTCAGTTTTGAGCGAATTCCTTTTAAGGTAACATTATTCTTCGCTTCTAGTAGTCAATATCCTAATTGGCAACCTGGTACAGCAATTTCGTCAAACCGAGGAAATTATTTTAGGTAAAACCAATGTGTTCCAACTTTTGATCCTGAACGAAGCAAATAACCTAGCTTATAATTGCACCAACACTTTTTGGAACTTAGATCATAATTCAGGTGGCAGTAGCTGCGGTAAAGCTGTGATTATTGTTCTTGGTAGTTCGGCTCTTGGTCTCGGTAGTGACATTGGCTGCAGTATCCGAATGCCCGCCTATGCATTGTTAAACGTTGAGAGATTGAAACCAATATCTGGATTGTTATTTTTTACCCACCATCGGCACTATCAGTTTTGATTTATGACAGTATTTATGACCTTGTGAGTGCTATCAGTTATACTGCTTTTTGCAAGTTGTTAAGAATGCCAGCAAGAGTTGTTGCTGCAACTCGTATACAGACTGCAAAAGAAAGCGAACCTAAAACGGCAGATAAAGACTTAATTGAACGCAAAGCTCGTCTGATAGAAATCGGAGCTACTGGTTTACCGGTAAGCATACGACTAGTTGCTCGGCATTGGTGTGAAAATATAGTCCTTGCTGTTATGGGAGCGTTAGAACAACACTTTAAAAAGCAGCTCGGCTACCTTACTTGTCCACCTTTATAAAAAGTTTTTCCCTAACAAGCAAAATGGCTCATTCTATTACCTCTCTTACCGACGAGCAAATAAAAGCTCCAGCCCTACTTGCCAAAAAGCAGAATCGCAAGAAACCAATAAAGTTGTTGGTAGCGGTTTTAGCTGTAATCGGCGGTATTAGTTATTATGCAGTGTGGCAGAATCAGCCTCAACCAGCAGTAAATGTCCTTCAACTGAGTGGGCGAATTGATGGTTACGAAACTGAGATAGGGGTGAAGCGTTCTGCAAGAATTGAGTTGATTACTGTCCGGGAAGGAGAAATGGTTAAGAAAGGACAGAAGTTAGTTCAACTCGATGATAGTAATGACCAAGTGCTGCAAGGACAACTCCACTCAGCAGAAGCAAAAATTAATGTTCTCCAGTATCAGGAACAACAGGCAAAAGAAGAGATAGAGCAAGTCAAAGCGCAAATTGAGCAAGTCAAAAGTCAAATTCAAGAAGCACAACTCAATTTTCAGCAGTCGCAAGGCAATGCTCAAGGTGAAGTTACTCAAGCACGCTCTCAAGTAGCGGCTGCTAAAGCACAATTAGTACAAGCTCAAGCACAAATTAAGTTAGCCCAAGCAGAATTAAAGCTAGCGAAAATAAATCATGATCGCTATGCAAAACTAGTAAATGAAGGAGCTATCAACCAGCAGCAATTTGACCAAGCACAAGCTGCCTTAGACACAGCTATTGCCACTCTCGAAGCACGCAAGGCCACGGCTAATGCGGAAACTGAACGGTTAAATGCCGCCCAAGGAAGTTTAACCCAAGCAAAAACTTCTGCTTTTAACCCCGGTATCCGTAATGCTCAAATTAAAGCACTGCAAGAAAAGCAGAAGCAGGACGATGCTCAATTAAATGTTGCTCAAGCACAACTTAAAGCTGCTCAGTCTCAAGTTGAAGAGGCGCAAGCATCCAAACAGCAAATTGTTACCCAAATTCAAGATTCTAAGAAAGATTTAAATGTTGTCAGTCCCATCGAAGGAGTAGTTACAGCCCGCAATGTGGAAATAGGTGCGGTAGTAACCAGCCAAACCAAACTTCTCAAATTGGTCGATCCCAACACAGTATATCTTAGAGGTTTTATTCCAGAAGGAGATATTGGTAAAGTTCGTGTCGGACAGAAAACCAAAATCTTTTTGGATTCTGCTCCTCAACATCCCCTTAAAGGTAAAGTAATTGCTATTGATCCGCAAGCTTCCTTTACACCGGAAAATATTTATTTTCAAAAGGATAGAGTCAGACAAGTTGTTGGTATTCGCATCAGTGTTCAAAACCCGGCTGGCTGTTTTAACCCCAATCAACCCTACACAGGAACTGATTTGCCCTGTGCAAAAATTGGGATGCCCGCAGATGCAGAAATTTTGTTAAAAAGTAAAGAGTCAGAACAATGAACCTCCAAGCTATAACTAAATCTCCTATCTTTAGTTCTTCAACAGCAGCAATTTTTGTACAAGGTTTACATAAGCATTATGGTAACTTGCCAGCTGTACAGGGCATAGATTTCACTGTACATAAAGGTGAGATGTTTGGATTAATTGGCCCCGATGGTGTAGGTAAAACTACCACCTTTCATATTTTAAGTGGGGTGATGGAGTCCACTGCTGGAGAAGTGAAGATATTTGGTTTACCTCCACGCGATGCTCGCTCAACAACGGGGTATCTGACACAGCAGTTTTCGCTGTTCCTGGATCTTAGTATTGATGAGAATTTGCGTTATACTGCGGGATTGCAAAAAGTACCAAAGGATTTATTCCGAGAACGCCGCTATAAATACCTGAGTTTAATGAATCTAGAGCGATTTAGTGATCGCTTGGCGGGGCAACTTTCCGGCGGTATGAAACAAAAGCTAGCGCTTTGCTGTGCTTTGGTTTCCCAGCCCCAAATTCTCTTACTTGATGAACCGACAACAGGTGTCGATCCAGTTTCGCGACGGGAGTTTTGGGATGTACTTGCGGAACTATCAGCCGAAGAAATCACGATTGTTGTAGCAACACCTTATTTAGATGAAGCAGAACGCTGTCATCGTGTGGCGTTGATGTATGATGGTCAAATTCAAGAAATTGGCACTCCTACTGCTTTGCGTGCTAGCTTAGGTTTACATCGCCTCGAAGTCCGCACATCCAACTTAAAACTAGCCGAACAAGTTTTATCACAAAGTGAATCTACAAGCATAGCGGATGTGCAAACATTTGGCGATCGTCTTGATGTTTTGGTTCCAGATTTGGTGTTAGGCGAAACCCAAGTGCGGAAGTTACTGCAAAAGCATCAATTAACATCTTCCAGCATTGATCATGCCGAACCCACGCTAGAAAATGTTTTTGTGGCTCGTCTGCGTAAACAGGAATCATCTCCAAAATTTTTTTTATTCCCCCGCTATCGAAAAGGAACGAGAGGTATAGTTAACTTTAATGTTGAGGTTTTGAGTGAAGAACAAACTACTTCCTCACCTGTTGCCATTTATGCCTACAATCTCAGTCGGTCATTTAGTAATTTTCAAGCAGTCAAGAGCGTTAACATCAAGGTGCGCTACGGGGAAATTTTCGGATTGCTAGGTGCTAACGGAGCAGGAAAAACCACCACAATTAAAATGCTGTGTGGTTTGCTTCCAGCCACTGGTGGTGAAATTTGCCTTAAAGGTGAAACAGGTAATTTGCGTAGTCCAGAACTACGGCGACGAATAGGTTATATGAGCCAGAAATTCACCCTTTACGACGATCTGACAATTTTAGAAAACTTAGAGTTTTATAGCGGAGTTTATGGTGTACCTCGTAAGCTGAGACGGGAAAAAATTGAATGGGTAATTGCCTCCTGTGGATTAGAAGGACAAGAGATGATGATTACTGGACAATTACCAAGTGGCTGGAAACAGAGAGTTGCTTTTGGTGCTTCCGTTTTACATGAACCAGATATTTTATTTTTAGATGAGCCTACATCAGGAGTTGATCCCCTGGCTCGTCGTCAGTTCTGGAAGCTAATTAATGATTTTGCTCGCAATGGTACGGCAATTCTAGTTACAACTCATTATCTAGAAGAAGCCGAACAATGTAACCGCATGAGTTTTATGGTAGCAGGAGAAACTGTTGCCGAAGGTTCGCCCAGTTACATCAAATCTTCTCAACCAGGACAACTGATGGAACTAATCATCAATCACAATCAAGCTGCCTCAAACCTGCTCAAAAAATATTTAGAACCTTGGCGTGTCTCTATTTTTGCCAATAGTTTACATATTGTTCTCAACAACCCAGAACGAGAAATTCCCTTACTGCTTAAGCTCCTTGAGCAAGCTCATTTAACTGTTCACTCCCTGCGCCCTATTTCTTTTTCTTTGGAAGATGCATTTATTGGCATAGTCCAACGAGCGCAAAACTAAATATTCAGGAATTAGCTTGATTTTGTTGAAGCATTTAGTTAAGGCATATTTTTGAGAAATTACTCTTACAGCGTTTCCGGCTATTATGAGGTACAGTAGCAGCAACTAGCAAACCAGTTTCTTAAATGTTGAGGATTTATTAAGTCGAGTGCAACTGAGATTAGTTTATCAACCATTTCTGTTGTAGTTGGAGCGAAACGGCGTAGAAAAGATTTAAGTTGTGACCACCATAATTCAATTGGATTAAAATCGGGAGAGTATGAGGATAAACAAATAACTTTCGCGCCTACAGCTTCAATCATTGGCAAAATTAAATCTAGTTTATGTACGGATAAATTATCCATTACTACTACTGCTCCTGACCATAAATTTGGCACTAAAAACTTCTCAACAAATAATTCAAATGCCCTGCCATCCATTGAATCATTCATTGTCATTAATGCAACTACTTTGTTAATACTAATTGCTCCAATTACTGTAACTTTTGAACCTCTATAGAAGGGGTTAAGAGAGTAAGCTCTTGTTCCCATTTGTGAACGGGCATGAGTCCTTGTTAACCCAAGTAGAACACCAGTTTCGTCCAAAAATACTAAGTTTTCTGGCTCTATATGTTTGACATGCACCAATAATCTAATCTTAAATTTAGGACTCTCTCTGTTCCGGCTTGGGTACTCCGCTTTGTTTTTTTTTACGATTTAATCCTAATTTCTGTAAGGCACGACACATTGCACTTCGACCCACCCAATTACCAGTCTTGTCTGCCAAGAATTCACATAACTCTATCAATGTTGCATCTGGATGTGCTTCAACTAATTCCCTTAACTCTACTTCCGCATTTGTTAAATGACTAAATTGTGGTTTTCCTCGCGGCTTGGGTTGTAAATTTCCTTCAAGTTTTTGTTGCTTTACAAGCTTTTGCACTAAACTCTTTGAGACGGAAAATATGTTAGCTACTTTCCTGATTGAGATGTTTTTTTGAAGATGTGCTGCAACTATTTTTTCTCGAAGCTCGACAGAGTATGACTTCATTTAAAGGTATTTATATTTTAATTTAGTGTACCTCATAACAGACGCAAGTGCTGTATCATGGTTCCCATACAACGTATTCTTGCTCAGTGTAAAAAAGAGCTAGCTCAATTTCGCCGGGATCGCTTGACATTGGCATTGGCGTTTTTATTGCCTACGATCACCTTGCTGATCTACGGGTTTGCTCTCCGATTACAAAGTGATAGTATTCCATTGATTGTCCAGGATTTTGATCGTACAAGCTTGAGTAGCAGCTATATTGAACGCTTATATGCTACTAATCAGTTTGTACCTGTACAATGGCCAGAAGGAGTTCCGTCCCAAGATTTAATCGACGGTGGTGTTGCCAAAGTAGCGGTCATCATACCTCCACAATTCAGTCGAGCCATAGAAGCTAGTAGAAGTATAGAGGTACAAGTACTAATTGATGCTACAGATGTCAACAATGCTCGTATCATCAAAAATAATATTCAAAATGTCACAAATTTTTTTCTTATAGATCAACAGCTTGCTCCATCAACAAACACCGTTAAAGCGCAGATTCGTTTGTGGTTTAATCCTGGTCGTTTAGAATCGCTGTATTTTGTACCGGGGATTTATGGTGTAGTTTTGTGGATTTATCCTTCCTTGTTAACAGCAATTGCAATGGCGCGAGAAAAAGAAAGAGGTACGATTTTGCAAGTTTATGCTTCTAGTATAACTGCTGCTGAGTTCTTACTTGGTAAAGGGCTGGCTTACTTACTAATCGCCATTTGTGAAGCTTTTGTAGCCATAGTTATCGCCTCAGTAGTTTTTCAAATTACCTTGGTAGGTAATTTTATAATTTTAATACTTGGTACTTTGCTTTTTCTCATCAATAGCGTTCTATTTGGTTTGTTGTTAGGAGCACGTAGTAGTAATCAGAATTCAGCTGTTCAAGGTGTAACTCTCATTGGTTTTATTACCTCTTTATTGCTATCTGGTTTTATTTATCCACTCAATAATATCCCCTTCCCCATCTCCCTTTTACCTAATTTAGTTCCACCCCGTTATTACATTCATATTACTCGTGATGTTTTTGTGAGAGGTATTGGATGGAGTGGAATTTGGTTTGATTTATTAATGTTAGCTATCTTTGGTTTACTCTTATTTAATGCGTCATATCATGTAATCAAACGAATGCAATTATCAGATTAAAAAAATATGAAATTTATTTTACGATTATTTGATAATTTATTTTGGACTTTAGTTATTAAAGGACTTAATCAATTGCGGCGAAATAAACAGTTTATTGTTATACTAACTATTCCGCCCACTTTACAGTTAATACTATATGGTTTTGCACTCAATCCAGATATAAGAAATTTGAAATTGGGTGTTGTTGATTATGCTCAAGTTCAAGAAAGCAGAGAATTATTAGCAGCTATGACTTCAAATAATATTTTTATCTTAGAATCGATACTTACTAGTGAAAAGAATTTAAGCCGTCAAGTAGAGGAAGGTGCATTAGATATAGGTATAATTATACCGCCAGATTTTTCACGTAAATTAGCAACAAAATCAGCAACTATACAAGTATTTATTGATGGAGTAAATGCAAATACAGCAGGTATTGCTAATAACTATATCAACCAAATGGTTCAAGCCTATAATAATCGTTTAGCGTCAACTCAGATAAGCTCTCCAGTATTACTTCAATTTGTATTTCTCTACAATCCTGGGCTGACTAGTAGTTGGTTTTTTTTACCCGGAGTCATGGGTTTAGTATTAACGTTAATAGCAACACTCGCTTCAGCAGTACTTGTTGTGCGGGAAAAAGATATAGGAACTTTAGAACAATTACTGATGACTCCATCTGCTAATTGGGAAATTCTATTGTCAAAAATGTTACCACTAGGTATTTTATTAAGTGGAGATGTTTTGTTGGCACTTACCTTAGCAAGGTTAGTATTTGGTGTACCATTTCGCGGTAATTTTTTCCTATTTTTTGCATTATCGGGTTTATATTTATTAGTGGGAATTAGTTTAGGCATTTTATTAGGAACTATTTCTCGTTCTCAACAGCAAGTAGTACTAATGTCTTTTTTCATCAATGTACCCATAATACAAACTTCTGGAGCGATTGCTCCTGTTGAAGCGATGCCGCCCTTTTTCCAAATCCTGTCTTTATTTAATCCTTTACGGCATTACATTACTATTGTGCGAGGGATTTTACTCAAAGGAGTTGGTTTAGATGTACTTTGGATACATGTCCTAGCACTGATAGGCTTTCTTCTTGTTTTTTTATTGATCGGTATTAGAAGATTTCGCAACCAATTGATTTAACTGGCAGCAATTCTCATTTTGAAATAAAAATAAGATAAATTTCTCTTATTTAAATGAATATTTGTGTTGAAGTATCATTTTTTTTGACAGATAGTTATTATCGGATGCTAGAGATAAAAATGTTTTTTAAAATCTGTCCATTAAAAATCAGTTGTTTTAGATGTCAACCAAGTGAAGACGGTTGCCGATACAAGCATTTCCGTTCATAGCAAAGACGAACTAAATCAAAAACTGTTGCAAGCCTCCATTAAATCTGAGGAATCACGGCTAAAAACTATTGAATCTCAAGGGAAATTATCAAGTTTTAAGGCACAGTTAGGCGATTATATAGAGGTGAAGCAATGAAAGCAATACACGGGTTAGGACTTGGTGTATTTGGCTTCTGTACTGGCTTGGCGTTTGCTTCTGGAGGGTTTACCAACGGTACAGCCAAACTAATCTCTATGCTTGGTGTAGGGGCGTTGCCAGCAAGTTTTATTACTTATCTAGTCGCGGATACTAAATCACAAAGACTATTAAACCATGCCGAAAATAAGAATGAACAAGCAGGTCAAACGCTGCATAAAATCATCAGGGAATTTGAAAGGAGCAAGTCAAGGTTAGCCACTGTTAGCAGCCAGCTAGAATCTTTGAAAGATGAACTCAAAGAAGCGAGAAATACCATCAACTCGTTAGGTCATAACAAACTAGAAAGCACATCTTTAATAGCTCAACTGAAAGCCAAATTAAATCAATTATCTACACAGACTCAAAAAGATACCCAGCGTATTGAATATCTGGAAAGTGAGACTGAGCAATGGGAATTTAACTTTAAAACTCAAGTAGAAACGGAAGCCAACAAACGCTTTCAACTTGCCAAGTCACAGGAATTAGAAAAGATTTATCATGAACACGATTCTATTACCTCTGAAGCTATGCAGCTATTCAGAAGGTTGCAAACCTGGGGTGAGAAGGTAGCGCATGGTCATCAAAGTAAAGCCGAAATTATCAAGAGTTTGGCAAGTAGCTACAACGAAAATTTAGATGAGGTTGGGGAAGCGATCGCCAGTGAGCGCCAAAACTATATAGAGCAAATCGAGCTACTAAACGAGCGCGTAGGTCAGCTACAGCAACAATTGGCAGGTGATTTAATAGAACCCGTGTATCAGTAAACCAAAAAGTTTTTCCCAAAGAGCGATCGCTAGTCGCGACTACGTATATTAAAGTACAGCACTTTCCTGAATCATGAAGTACAGTAGCAGCAGTTAGCAAACCAATTTCGCAGATGCATAGGATTGATTATATTTAAAGCAACTGCAATCAATACATCCACCATTTGAGTAGTTTTTGGAGAAAATGTTTTGATAAAAGCTTTAAGCTGTGACCACCAATGTTCAATGGGATTAAAATCTGGTGAATAAGAAGATAGATTGATGACACTGGCACCAACAGATTCGATTATGGGCGTAATTTCATCGATTTTATGGGCAAATAGGTTGTCCATCATGACAACTGCACCTGTCCATAATTGAGGCACTAACAACTTTTCGATAAACACACGAAAAGCATTACTATCCATTGAACCATCTAGTGTCATCACAGCCAATACTTTATTTATACTGATTGCGCCGATAATAGTGACTTTTTTACCTCGATAAAATGGTTTTAAATCATAGACTCTACTTCCTTTTTTACTACGAGCTTTTGGACGCATTAACCCAAGCAGTAAGCCTGCTTCATCCAAAAAAACCATATTTTTCGGCTCTATATCTCTGACTTTCTCTCTGTATTCACACCTGAGCAATTGAACTCTATCGGTAGCTGCCTGACTGCTCCGAACCGTTTTTTTTTACGAGTTAGGTTTAATTTTTGCAATTCTCTACACATCATGCTAGAACTCACTAGTTGCCCCTGAGTTAAGAGCCAATATTCACAATATTATATTCAGAGAGAGTTGCATCTGGATACTTTGCTACCAAGGCAATAAGTTGAGTAGAAGAATCTGCTAGTACCGCTTTTTTTCTTGTGCCTTGCTTGCCAGGATTAACATGTCCAAGTCTTTATACTGTCTCAACATTTTTTGCACAAAAGCTTTACCAACACCAAAGTTTACAGCTAACTTTCTAACTGAAATATTTCCTAACTGATAAGCATTGACTACTTTTTCTCTCAGATCGACGGAATATGGTTTCATAATAATAGTTTATTTATTCTGCCATTATTGTACTTCACATTACTGGAAAGTGCTGTATCGAAGTCAAGCCAAATCTGGTACTCATTCTTTTTACGCCTATGCAACTTTATATGTTATTAACAAAAATAAGCGTGTAACCCTCGCAGTTAGAGGTGTTCGCCAACTAGATATCAGTGTAGCAATAATTACTTATTTATTGGCAGAACTTGAATCCTTTAAAATAAATGTAAAAAAACTCTATTTGGATAGGGGATTTTTTAATACTCCTGTAATCAGATGGTTGCAGGCATTAGATATTCCCTTTATTATGCCTGCCATCAAGACGGGGAAACAGGGAGGAATCAAACAATTTTTAAAAGGCCGAAAAAGTTATAAAACTACTTATACAATTACAAGAAACCAAGATGATTCAGTCACATTTAACTTATGGATTGTCTGCAAATATAGGAGGGGTAAGGGGAAAAAGCATGGAGTTCAATACTTTGTTTATGTTGTTCACAATGTCAAAACAAATCTAAATTACATCTATCAAGATTATCGAAAAAGATTTG
>NZ_WBKM01000331.1 GCF_015714725.1 Nostoc sp. WHI | reverse complement strand
AGTGGGGAGGAAGGGGGACAAGGGGGACAAGACGAGACAAGGAAAATAACTATGCCCCATGCCCTATTCCCTAATAAGTGGTACTTAGCTTTTTATGTGTTGATTGCTGGCGCAATTTTGACTAAAGGGCCAGTGGGAATTGTTTTACCAGGGCTAATTGTTGCCGCCTTTTTGCTGTATTTAGGAAAACTGCGAGAGGTGTTGCGGGAAATGCGTCTCCTCGTCGGTATACTGATAATTATCGGTTTATCAGTGCCTTGGTATGCATTAGTCATTTGGCGCAATGGCTGGAATTATATTAACGCCTTTTTTGGTTATCACAACCTGGAACGCTTCACAGAAGTAGTTAATGGTCACTCAGCACCTTGGTATTTTTACTTTTTAATCGTGCTGGTGGGCTTTGCGCCATACTCAATATATCTACCAGTGGCAATAGTCAGGTTAAAGTTTTGGCAGCGATCGCACTGGCGATCTCTTGAACGCTTCGAGCAATTTGGTTTATTTGCCTGGTTCTGGTTCGCTAGTATCTTTGGGTTTTTTAGCATTGCTGTCACCAAACTCCCTAGCTACGTATTGCCTTTAATGCCAGCAGCAGCCATCCTAGTGGCACTGTTATGGAGCGACCTTTTTCAAGATACAGAAACAAAGCGAACAATTCCTGTTTCCTCCCCTTTTCTCCGGGTAAGTGGTTGGATGAACGTAGCTTTTTTATCTCTTCTGGCAGCAGGACTGTTTAACATAACTCAAATATTAGGTACTGATCCAGCTATACCTAACTTGCACGAACTAATTCAACAATCTGGTTTACCAGTCATAGGAGGTACGATTTGGCTTGTTTGTGCCGTCTTAGTTGGAGCGTTAGTACTGAGTCGTCGTTGGGACTATAGCATCAGTATTAATTTGCTGGGGTTTGTGGCATTTTTAATTTTTGTCTTGAGTCCTGCTTCATTTTTGATTGATCGAGAACGTCAATTACCCTTAAGGGAGTTGTCTGCGGTCATCCTGGAAGCAAAACAACCAAATGAAGAATTGATCATGCTTGGCTTCAAAAAGCCTAGTGTAGTATTTTACAGCCACATCCGCGTAAATTATTTAAGATTTACCAAAGAGGCTGTAGAGCATATTCAAAATCAGGCTGCTAAGGGACTACAACCTCCATCACTGCTGCTGTTGGCTGAACAGAAAAAGTTTTTACAAATGGACTTACAGCCAGATGATTACAAAAGTTTATCTACCAAGGGTGCTTATAATTTGATTCGAGTTCCTTTTAAGAAAAGGAAAAATGAAAAAATAGATATATCATAAAACTGTTAAATTGTCATTAGTCATTTGTCCTTTGTGAATAACCAATGACTAATGACTAATGACTAATGACCTCATTAACATTTACCATTTTGACCGTTGATAGCTAAAGCTTGATTAATCTGATTTAAGAGGTCTTCCATTGATATCGATCGCGGTAATATCTGAGTAGCGATCGCACTGACAACAGTCTCTATCGATTCCAAAGCATTCTTCCTCTGCTTGTCAATTTTCTCGGAAGCTACCCCAGGCTGGGAAATAGTTTCCGGGCGATTTAATCGCTGGTTGAGTACTAAAATTGGTGGTAACTTGAAAGGCGAATCTCCCAATATTTTCAGTGCTTTTAGCACGTCTTTGTGAATAGCAGATTCTCCTAAGCAAATTAGCAGCAAGTCAACGCTTTGGTGACGAATTTGTTGTAACACTTCTGCCCAACAGCGACTCATCGCCGCTTTAAATCCTGCGGTTTGTAGATACTGAATTAAAGCTTGGAACCACTCAGCTCCGCGTTCAGCAGTTTCACTACTGATTGAGCCTTTCTTTTCTGAAGTGTAACCTTTTACCTGCTTGCGTCTTACCTGTGGTAAATCACGCAACATTGTCAAATCTACTACTAAGATGTTGGGAGGACAGCAGGCACCAGAGGCAATTTGTAGTACTGATAACAAGGCATCTGTTTTCTCAGTACGCATATTATTGTCTGTACCCAATGGGGTTAAGTAAGGAAATACAGACAGTTCTGGTATCTGAGAAGCTATTAAGGTGGTTGCAACATCGCAAGTAACCAGTGGTATAGCTGCCAAACGTGGGTGCTGAACTAGTTGTTGCAGGTAAGTTTGAGCAGTAGTACTTTCTACATCTAGTAAAATAACATCAAACTGCCACACCCGCGCCAACAGTTCTGCCTGATCTAAGTCATCTACTTCAATCACCCGATGTTCTCGAAGTGAGGGGTGGGGATTAACTGATTCCAACTGGGGATTTACCAACCGGAGAATTCGCAGTGGTGTCTTAATTGGGATAATTGGGCTGTTGTCTAACCCTAGCTGCGGAATTCCTTGTGCAGTACATAATTTTTCGAGGAGTGGTGCTAAGACCTGATGCTCTACTGGCAAGCTTAAGAAACCATCAGCTCGGTTAGCAAATGCTTGCTCCTTTTCAGCAGCCGTCGCTGTCACAACTACAGATATATGACGAGTTGCGGTGTCAGATTTCAGTAAAGTTAGCACATCCCAGCCTGAGAGCAGAGGTAGCAAAGGATTCAAAAATATCGCTATTGGTTGCAAGCGCCGAGCTTTTTCGACTGCTTCTGTCCCCGATCGCGCAATCATTACCCGATATCCTAGACCTTTGAGTTTTTCGGTCAAATCTTCAATATATCGGCCTACTGCCTCGACAACCAAGACCAACCGTTGCGAACTAGCGGGATAATGTTGTATGGGCGTATTGATATGCTGACGAGCGGCTGCGAGGATTTCCTGTGTTTGTTGAACTCGTGTCTTTTCGTCTTCTTTGGTTCCCATATCTGGCTCAGAAAAGCCTATTTTTGGGGGACTGGGCGGCAGCAGCAGTGTAAACTGGCTTCCTTTATCTTCACGAGATAAAAAGCTGACATCTCCTCCGTGGAGGCGAGCTAAAGCCCGTGTTAATACCAACCCTAAACCAGTGCCTTCAAACTGGCGGGTGAGGGGATTTTCTAGTTGTTGGAATTTTTGAAAGATCAAATGTTGCTGGTGTTCTGGAATGCCAATACCTGTATCCCAAACTGTAAAAGCAATCCATCCTTCCCAACGACTCACCCGCAGCCCAATTTCACCAGATATTTCAGT
This sequence comes from Nostoc sp. WHI, assembly GCF_015714725.1. Taxonomy (GTDB): domain Bacteria; phylum Cyanobacteriota; class Cyanobacteriia; order Cyanobacteriales; family Nostocaceae; genus Nostoc. Next base: position 75,172 of record NZ_WBKM01000331.1, on the reverse strand, counting down.
GAATTTAAAGGCGTTGGAAAGCAGGTGTACCAACATCTGGCGCAAGCGCAATTCATCTGCCACCATCTGGTCTAAGCCTAGTTCAATGGAGAGGTTGAATTGGGAAGCAGATAAACGGGTATTTTGAGTTGAGGGGGTGTCTGTAGACTTGCTGGTTTGAGTGTGGATGGCTTTGGCCTCCGATAGGGCGCGATCGCACACAGCCCGAATTTTCACCGAAGTCAGCGTCAAATCCATTTGTCCCGTCTCCATGCGGGTCAAATCCAAAATATCATTCACCACACTCATCAGGTGGCGTCCGCTTTGATGGATCAGTCCTGCATAACGAGATTGACGCTCGTTGAGTTCTCCCAACTGCTGATCTACGAGCAACCGCGATAATCCCAGAACGGCAGTTAGGGGAGTTTTGAGTTCATGACTAATACAAGCCAAAAACTCGTCTTTTAACCGATTTAGTTGAATTAAATCAGCATTCTTCGCTGCTAGTTCTTTGCAAAGCTGCTGCTGCTCAGTTACGTCAGTAGCTAATACTAACCACAGATCAGTGCTGAGTGGGGAGTGCTGAGTGGGGACTTGAAACTCAGGACTATCTAACGGGATTTTGGCAAACTGCCAGATTTGTTCCTGACCATTTTGCACTTGGACAATGCAGGTACAAGTATCCACCTGACCATCTAAATAGCACCGACTGTATACAGGCTCTACGGGTGCTTCTGGCTGAGTCGGTTCTTGTTCACCACTATCCTCATTCTCCCTGCCATTGGGATGAACTTTGATTGCCCGTTGAGTAACATATTCTAGTTTTTTGGAGCGGGTAGGGGCAAGTGTTGCCTCCACCTGTTGCCTAACGCCTTCTGGATCTTTCAAAGTTCCTAATTGCTGCCACCAGGCGGGATTTTGTGCTATAACCTCGCCAGTACCCGTTTGCAACATTAAAGGCCAAGGCAATCTTTCCAGCAGATGTATCAGTGGCTTGTGTCCCAATGGCTTGGGTTCATTTGGCATCTGCGCCCATGAGTAAGTTTGCCCATCAGCATCATATTCATGGCGATGCTCACCAGACGACCTCTGCGTATCTGAGCTTAGTAACCCAGCCATGCGTTCTTTAGCTAGCGATCGCAACAGGCGTGAGTTATCTAGCAGCCCCAAATATTGACCACCAGAGTCAATCAGCGCCCAATCTAAGCTCTGCTTTTTTAGCATTTCTTGCTCCCCTAAGCGCAAGCTAAATTGCTCTACACGATCACAAGCTGATATTGTCTGTATTGGCTCAATTAGAGCTTGACCCCAGGTAGAGAGCGATCGCTGTAAATTTAGATTTTTATCGTCACTATATGTTAATAATTTTTGGATTAAACGGGCAGAATACAGCAACCCTATAGGGCATTGCTGTTCATTTACTACTACCAAGCGATCGCACTGCTCTTTCTCAAAAATCTCCAGCACCACTGCCAGAGTACTTGTTTGGGGGCAGCTAGGTACGGTTGCCTGAAAGTTATAAAGCGGGTAATGTAGCATTGACATAAGGCTTTGGGGGTCATTCTTCCCGTGGAGACCTCCGGCATTCCCATCTGTCAACTGCTGATGGTCTTTTTGCCTGAAGCCATATCCTTTAAGAAGACTCATATAAGCAACTTTAGTTACGATTTCAACGCCATTCAAACAACGGCATTTGCCTCACGGACACCTGCTTGTGTCCCTTGGATTTTTTCGAGAGGTGGCCTTTCCTTTCTCTACTCCTCATTTCTAGCAATTAACCTCACCAGTGTCTTACTGGTATTTAAACTCCTCATCGATAGCGACGGCTAAAACAATTATGGCCCCAAAGATTCGCTTTAGAACCTTGAGGAATTATAATGATTTAAAATGCGACAATCCTTTAAGCTCGTTTAAGTATCTTAATCAAGGAGCAAAATAAAAAAATCTACCTATTTATGATATGCAAATAATAAATTAGCTAGTGTCTCTTGCTATGCCTACACATAGATGATCACATACCAACTAAGTCTTATCACTTAGTTGCCACAGTAGACTGTTGAGTGTCTAAAACTGTCTGCTAAACAAGTGGGTAAGAAAAAATCAAACTATTTTATCCAATGTAAATTTAATTAAACTGGCTTGTAGTAAGGGCTGAAGCAAGCTTTTGATTATTAACACCCACTTACTCACACAGAGGATTCTTTTGGGGTGGAATCACAACTTTAGTGCACACCCAGTATTATTATAGAAGCGTTTGCCACATTTATTAACCCAAGTTAATTGGTTAATGCGGATAAGGAAATATATAAACAATAGATGTTATTACCGATATTAATTCTGCAACCTAATTTTAAAAAATGTTTAAATAATCTAGCTGACCTAGCCAAGCCAGAAGGTTTAAGTGCGTGGGTATATAAGTTTATTGACGCGATTATTGTCCAATTATGTTACTTACCTGTTGCAGCAACTACCTCTGGAAAACTCAATTATTTGCCAAATTGGCTGCAACAAAACCAAAGTAAGCCATACACCGACAAGTATCTCTATGTATTTGCCAGTCACACGCAAAAAAGTCAGCAGCACTTCCAGGAGATGACTCTAGGAGAACGGCAAGGATTATTAAAACAGCTTAGATTAGATTACAGCCTGATTCTGATAAATTATTTTACCACAGACAACACACTCAAAGGAAGAATTGATAAATTTATAAATACTATATTTTATGCTAATATTCCTGTGCCCCAAATCATAGAAATTCACATGGAAATAATTGAAGAGTTTTCCAACCAGCTTAAATTAGAAGGAAGGAGCAATGAAACGTTACTTGATTATCGCCTGACATTAATAGATATTCTGGCTAACCTGTGCGAAGTATATAGATGTTCGAGTTCTAAATAAATTAAATTATATTCTCCTGACTAGCCTGAAAGTATATGAATAAAGCTAGAAAGACCTACGTTCTCAAGCTTTACGTAGCAGGGAACACCCCTAATTCAGTCCGGGCATTAAAAACCCTCAAAGACATTTTAGAACAGGAGTTTAAAGGTGTTTATGCTTTGAAAGTGATCGATGTGCTAAAAAGCCCACAACTAGCCGAAGAAGATAAAATATTGGCTACGCCAACATTAGCTAAAATTTTGCCTCCACCCGTTCGCAAAATTATCGGGGATCTTTCAGATAGAGAAAGAGTATTGATTGGATTAGATTTGCTCTACGAAGAACTGAGTGAAGCAGATTTTGAAGAGTAAGTAAAAATTTAGTCATAAAAATTTGGAATTACGAATTACGAATTACGAATTATTTTAATATCCATTTGTTATCAAGCAATGAGTGAAAACGAGCCAATAGAACAAAAGAAACCACCGTTAATTGGGGGTATAGAGAAAATTCGCACGATGATCGAGGGGTTTGACGATATTAGTCACGGTGGTTTACCTGTTGGTAGAACTACTTTGGTAAGCGGCACATCAGGCACAGGAAAAACTTTATTATCTCTTCAATTTCTCTATAACGGCATTACCTACTTTGATGAAGCTGGAGTATTCGTTACCTTTGAAGAATCACCCAGTGATATTATTAAAAACGCTTATATTTTTGGGTGGAATCTGTCACGCCTCATCGAAGAAGGTAAGTTGTTTATTCTCGATGCCTCTCCCGATCCAGAAGGTCAAGATATTATTGGTAATTTTGACCTTTCTGCACTCATTGAACGCTTGCAATATGCCATTCGTAAATATAAAGCTAGACGAGTTTCAATCGACTCAATAACAGCAGTATTTCAGCAGTATGAGGCGATGGGAGTAGTGCGGCGCGAGATTTTTCGTTTGGTAGCACGTCTCAAATTACTGAGTGTCACCACCATTATTACCACTGAACGTAGCGAAGAATATGGGCCAGTTGCTTCCTTTGGAGTAGAAGAATTTGTTTCCGATAATGTCGTAATTGTTCGCAACGTTTTAGAAGGAGAACGCCGCCGCCGCACAATTGAAATTCTCAAATTACGCGGCACAACTCACATGAAAGGAGAGTATCCCTTTACTATTACCAATGAAGGAGTCAATATCTTCCCACTGGCAGCAATGCGTTTAACTCAACGTTCTTCTAATATCAGGGTATCTTCTGGTCTCAAAACCTTAGATGAAATGTGTGGTGGTGGTTTATTTAAAGATTCAATTATTTTGGCAACAGGAGCCACAGGTACTGGCAAAACCCTGTTAGTAAGTAAGTTTATTCAAGATAGCTGCCTCAATGGTGAACAGGCGATATTATTTGCTTATGAAGAATCACGCGCTCAACTATCTCGCAATGCTTCCTCTTGGGGAATTGATTTTGAAGAATTAGAACATCAAGGTTTACTCAAAATAATTTGTACCTATCCCGAATCGACTGGTTTAGAAGACCACTTACAAATTATTAAGTCAGAAATTAGTGTTTTCAAACCAGCTCGCATCGCCATTGATTCTCTATCAGCATTAGCTAGAGGAGTAAGCAATAATGCATTTCGGCAGTTTGTAATTGGTGTGACAGGTTATGCTAAACAAGAAGAAATTACTGGTTTATTTACCAACACAACCGACCAATTTCTGGGAGCGCATTCGATTAGTGACTCTCATATTTCAACGATCACCGACACAATTATCATGTTGCAATACGTAGAAATTCGCGGAGAAATGTCGCGAGCAATTAACGTATTTAAAATGAGAGGCTCTTGGCATGATAAGGGCATTCGTGAGTATAATATCACTGCTGACGGTCTCGATATTAAAGATTCTTTCCGAAACTACGAACGGATTATCAGCGGTGCTCCTACTCGCGTTAGTATCGATGAAAAGGCGGAACTTTCTCGCATTGTTAGACGTTTTGAAGACAAACAGAGTTCCGAACCCTAAATTTAGTATCGTAGTATATTCTTTCCTAAGTTTAGTATCGTGCTATATTCTGTGGTGAAGAAAGGTTTTCTGCCGCTAGATTGATTTTTGTGTGAGGGGATGCGGTGAAAGGACAGCAATTATTTTATAGCTTCTTACCTAGTGTGACGGCAGCGGTCTTAACAACTCAGCCTGCTTGGGCTGATACTGTGAAAGTAACTGGGGTACAGATGGGATCTTCTCCTAGTGTTTTGACTTCTACTTATGGTCAAGACTTGGATGTGGATATCATTAATAGGCAATTACCTAATGGTGCAGATGCTAGTGTTTCAACCCTAGTACCTGCTTTTGGTTTCATTAAACTTAGTACAAAGCCTTTAAGTAATAACAGTATTCCGGTGTTCATGGCTGGAAATACTGGTGTGCCAATAAAACAAGTACTTAAGAAAGATCAAGATAGATTTTTCAGTTTGACATCTACCTCTAATCCTTCCCAAGAGCTAGATGTCAGCCGTTTTGCTCAAAGTAACCAAAAACAGAGTAATTCCAGCGCATATTGGCAGAAATTAAAGAGGATAGTAGTTCCGAACTACACTTCAAAACCCCCTTCTGTCCAGAAAGAAATTTTGTCCCTGTCTTCTTCACAGCAGCCAGTGGTTCAAAAGATAAATACTGTTACTCAGTTAGAGACATTTTTACAAACTTCGGCCACAGGTGTAGGAGCAGGTAAACTGTTGTCAGCGCACAGGTGTCCACAGGAGTTGGGGAAAAGCAAAACTGACTCCTCGGCTTCTTTGCTACTGGACTCAAGCACCTGTTTACAACAAAATGCTGTTGGGCGTCTGGCTCAGAGTAATACCACAATTCCAACAGATTCAACACCAACTCCCACGATACCAGCAACCGTAATTCCTGCACCAGAGAATTCGGTGCAACCTTCTACTGTGCCGGGAATCGTAACTCCTGCAACCTCAGGCTCGGTGCAAATTCCGAGTAACCTGATTCCTAACTCCAATCCTCTGCAATTTCCCACCAAACCGGCGGAAGTGACGCTCCAGGAAAATCAGCCAATTACTTTGGCACAAGCTCTGGAGTTAGCACGGCGTAATAATCGGGATTTACAGGTGTCCCTATTAGAACTAGAACGCAGTCGATATGCCTTACGCGAGGCAGAAGCTAGTTTATTGCCTAGTATTAGTGTCAACAGTGGCATAACTCGTCAACAGTCTGCTTCTGGTCAAATTTCTGCCGAGCTTCAGGGAGAGCAAGCCAATGACCCGCTTTTGCGGTCACTTAGAAACAACCAAGACGCAGATCAACCATCTACGTCTTTCAGTGCTACGGCGCAATTACGTTATGACCTGTATACTTCTGGGTTAGGTACAGCCCGTAGAAACGCAGCTAGAGAACAGATACGTGTCAATGAGTTGGCTGTAGAAACTCAGTCTGAGGAAATCCGCCTGAATGTTGCCACTGAGTACTACAACCTGCAACAAGCAGATGAACAAGTACGCATTGCCCAGTCTGCTGTGCAAAATTCCGAGGCTAGTTTGCGTGATGCAGAAGCTTTAGAGCGAGCTGGGGTTGGTACGCGGTTCGATGTGCTACGATCGCAGGTGAATTTAGCAAATGCCCAACAAGACCTGACTAATGCTATATCCCAGCAGCAAATTGCTCGTCGCCGTTTAGCAACTCGATTGAGTTTACCGCAGGCGGTAAATATCAGTGCGGCTGACCCTGTGCAATTGGCTGGTCTCTGGAACCAGACGCTAGAACAAAGTATTCTGCTAGCTTTTCAAAACCGTCCAGAATTGCAACAGCAGTTAGCACAACGCAATATCAGCGAACAGCAGCGACGCCAAGCCCTTGCGGAGCTAGGCCCTCAAGTTAGTTTTGTAGCCAACTACGACCTACTAGACCAATTCGATGATAGTATCAGCGTTACTGATGGTTATTCAGTCGGAGTTCAAGCAACCCTAAATTTGTATGATGGGGGAGCAGCAAGAGCAAGGGCAGCTCAGTCAAAAGTTAATATTGCGATCGCAGAAACTCAATTTGCTGAACAGCGCAACCAAATTCGCTTTCAGGTAGAACAATCTTTTTCTACTCAGCAAGCTAATTTGGAAAATGTTCAAACCGCTAATACCGCTTTAGAACAAGCTAGGGAAGCTTTACGTTTAGCCCGTTTACGATTCCAAGCTGGTGTAGGCACTCAAACTGATGTCATTAACTCTGAAAACGACCTGACAAGAGCTGAAGGTAATCGAGTCACAGCAATTTTGGATTACAACCGTGCTTTAGCTCAGTTACAACGGTCTGTTACTCTCAGAGCACTACGCTAGGCTACTTAGTCGAAACTCAACCGTCAACGAAGAAGCAGGGGGAAGGGGGAAATGACCTCTTCCCCCTGCCGTGGAATAGAGGGGAACATGGGTTTGAGTCCCCCACTTGTACTAAGTGGCTCTCGTTCAGGGGTTATGTTGCAAAAACTTGTAAAAGACAAATCACCAGATTTTTGCGATCGCTCGTAATTTTACTCTTAATTTATATCAAGACCAAATCTTTGAAAACATGGCACAAGCTCAAAGATTATGTTCCTTGTACTTACGCATTGACAGGGAAAACTAAATATTAGATATGGATTTCAGGCATTAAACCTTGATTTTTCGGCACTTTTCAGGCGATGCCTGCGGCGGGCTACGCCTACGCTATTTATCGAAGGATAATTGATAAAAGCCTGAAACGACGTATTTTCGTTGATGCACAAGATAATAAATTTGTACAGTGCGTAAGTCCTAATCCCTTTAAAATTCGCATTATAATTATATCACTATTATTTTTATTTTACTAAAAAATACTGAAAATTTATAATCCCCCACCTTAATTGAAAGATTCTGTAAACTTTGGGTTTTCAGTTTTTATCTTGCTTGATTTTTGTGTATGTTAGCACTCAGTAGAAGTCACAAAAGTAGTAAAAGTCGCATAAAATCATGTATGTGTCTACACTACTGATACAAAAAGCCCTGTTGTAGATAAGTTAGCCCTTGTGAATCATCTTTATCTTTATTCAGCTAATTGCTCGCAACAGCTGTCACACCCGTCAACTGTAAGCGTGGCAAAACGATTAATTGACATTGTTGGAGCCATTGTAGGGCTGCTTATTACACTTGTAGTATTAATTCCCGTAGCAATTGCTACCTTTGTTCATGATCCAAGTCCAATATTTTATTCCCAAATTCGCTGTGGTTTGAACGGAAAAACCTTCCGTATATGGAAATTCCGTTCTATGATCGTCGATGCCGATAAACTCAAGCATTTGGTCAAAAACCAAGCCAAAGGTCACATCTTTAAATCTGTTGACGATCCTCGCATTACTCGTGTGGGTAAATTTTTGCGGCGTACTAGCTTGGACGAATTTCCCCAATTTTGGAATGTTCTGCTCGGGGATATGAGTTTAGTTGGGACTCGTCCACCTACTCCTGATGAAGTCACGCATTACGATCCTCATCACTGGGATAGATTGCGAGTCAAACCAGGCATTACCGGAGAATGGCAGGCTAATGGTCGCTCTAGCATTACAGACTTTGAAACTATTGTCAAGATGGATATAGATTATCAACGCAAGTGGTCTGTAACTTACGACCTGAGTCTGATTGTTAAAACTATCTGGGTAGTATTTCGCAAGACTGGTGCTTATTAAATTGTAGCCACTTGCACTTGATTTAACCCTTCACTCCGCTACCAGTTTCCGTTGGTACAATATAACGTTGTAAAAACAGAAATAGTAATAATACTGGAGCGATCGCAATCACTGAGCCAGCAGCTACCAACCGCCAGTCAAGGGAAAATGTTCCTGCTAGCTTTGCGACTCCCAAGGGGAGAGTGTATAAATTCTCGTCTTGGATAACAATTAAAGGCCATAAAAAGTCACTCCAAGCACCAATAAAAACGAAAATAGCTAAAGTTACCAGGGCTGGGCGAATTGCTGGTAACATCACATGCCACCACAAACCTAACTCCGAACTACCATCCATCCGGGCGGCTTCTTCTATCTCTTTGGGGACACTCATAAAAGCTTGCCGCAACAGAAAAATACCGAAGGCAGAAGCTAAACTAGGAAAAATTATCCCTAAATAACTATTTCTCAAACCCAACTGGACTGTCAAAATATAGAGGGGAATCATCACGATTTGGAAAGGAATCATAATCGTGGAGACGATCGCTACAAAAATCCAATCTCGCCCCACAAATGACAATCTTGCCAATGGATAGGCAGCTAAAGCGCAAAACAGCAGATTTAAGCCAACAGTCAGCACTGATACCAAAGTACTGTTATACAGGTATTGTCCAAAAGGTAGAGAGTTCCACACACTAAAAAAGTTATTTAGTGTCGGTTCACTGGGCAATAACTGTGGCGGCGACTGAAAAATATTTTCCGTAGGCGATTTTAAGGCTGTGCTAATTAGCCACAGTAAAGGAAAGAGCATCACCAGTGCGATCGCTCCCAATAGTGCATACATTAGCAGGATTTGCGATCGTGATTTTTTCCAGTTTAACATTTGATTAATAAGGGAAGTTATGTCTTACCCATTTTTAACCACATTTTCGGCATCGGCACACGAATCAATTGCAGGCGATTCATTTTTAAAGCCAAAATTGTTGCTCTTCCTACAGATATAATTCCAACAATTTTTGTAGCATCTTCATTCCAAGTAAAATGGTATGTCCACAATTGCTGTTGTAGATTAAATAATATAACCACCTTCTTGAACTTGATTGAGAAGGCGATCGCTCGTAGCTTGATAAACCTTCAGTAGAAAAAGTATTTGTTACATTATATCTCTCAGTATGTGATATTACGTCTAGATTTAGAATCAAATAGCCTTGGGGATGCTTGCCCCACTTCTACCCATTGTTTGATAAGTACATATAAAATAGAACGTATGGTGATTCGTTTCTGAGCGCAAAGCAATTTTAATTGACGCTTTAAAGATTTCGGGATATATGCTTTAACATCTTCATAGTCTTCGTTAAACAAATCTACAGCTAATTCATTAATAGGCGCATCTGCTTGTATCCATTGCCTAATTAAATTCTCCAATGCTTCACTCATTTGCAACTCTTTCTGTACACAAGTAACCTTAAATTGGAGCTTTAAAGTTTTCGGTATAGCTCCTTTGACAACTACAGTTTCCTCATTATTTTTTTTGAACACAAACTCACAAATTATACTAAAACTACTTTTGAAAAAGTTGCTCTAAAGATATAGCCGCAATCATTAAGTGTTTCCGAACATCCTTGACATATTAAGGTTATAAACAATTTCTTAAGTAAGTAATGGTGCTTAAAATTTGCTTGGAACCGGGGTAGAAAACACACTTTTGGGGTTAGCGATGCTTACGGCTGGCTACGGCTACGCGTCATCAAAAAAGCATCACTCATTTTGACCCGGATCAAGTCTGTACAATATTTAATTCCATACCCACGCTCCGCGTTAATTCGCAGTTTAACTACTATTGACAAAACTAATTTCATCTTAACCTATCACTAATGTTTTCAAAGGAGAATTGCCAAATACTCTACCAACAGTATCTGGTAATATAGAAGTCATGTTTTTATGTTTATATATTATTTAGAAAATTTTGACAACCTAAGAAAGATAAATTAAGAATAAACTTAATGAAATTAAGAATAAACTTATAAAATTGGCTCTTCATTACATAGATTATGCTAAATTTTCTTAATAAAATCACCCATTGTATGAATTGCTCAATAAAGAACAGTTAAATTCAGTAGATCGAAAAGTTTTAAAAGTTGACTAAATCATAAGGGTTTCAGGCGATATTATTGGCATTTTCCATCACTACCACAAGCGTAAGCTCTTAAGTCCATCTAGAACAGAGGTGCTTGAAAGATAGATTAGAAAGTGATTTCAGCAGATGGTATTCACAAGGGAAAACGAAGAGATGATAAGGCTTCTGAAAAAATTTTCGATCTACTAAAATTTTTTCCTAACATCAGGATCTTATCTGGTCAAAAGCTTTTTGAAAGTGAAAACTATAAATAAATGAACAAAAATATTTACAGTAATTGCGTAGTGCTTTGGAGAAGCAAGCTACGCAGAGCGTTTCGTAGAGAAAGCTTAACCTACATTACGCTTCTCTACGAGACTCTATATTCGCAGTGACATTGTGTAATTAATTCTGTCCGACTACCTACTCAAATCTAATTCAAGATCGAAAATGTTTCAAGGTAAGTAAGTTTTGACTTCTGCGTTGACTTGTGCCAACTACTTGGCACAAGTCAACGCAGCACAATTTATTACGTGAAGAGGAGATTCATGATGACGACAATGAAAGCAGTGCATATTCATTCTTATGGTAGTCCAGAAATTATTACCTATGAAAATGCTCTACGTCCTGAACCAAGTGAGGGCGAAGTGCTGATCCGCGTGCAAGCTGCTGGGGTTAACTCCATCGATTGGAAAATATGTTCTGGGAAGATAAAACCCATATTCCGCACTTCAAAATATAGTATATTAATAATTAAAAAATAATTATCAATCATAGTCATGTAGTATTAATACCGATGATTATTGGTGGCCGGGCTATGCTAGTGATTCGATAGCAATCACTATATTTCGCCTCCATAAAATCAAATCAGTACTTGCTCATATTCAAGCTACGAAAGGAATTTGGTATTTCAGACTTAAATCTCATGATGCGAACCTTAAAGATACGTTTGAATCTAGTCAGTGGGATGAGTATCCTCAATTTAATTGTTCTATGTGTTCCTGTTTTAGCTGAAATATCAGAACCTACGAACACCCGGCTTAAACAGGCTACCATTAATGACACTGTTACCGAAACAATTCCAGGGAGTGTTACTCAACTGTCCCAGCTAGCCCCAGTCAGTACTTCTGAAAATCAGGCTGCTCTCGTTGCTACTTCTAACAACCAGTCTGTCTTTGGCTTAACAACAACGCCTGCTCATGAAAGTGACAGTCTACCACTTTCTTTTATTCTTGTTCAAAAGGTGCAAACAAACACAGGTAATGATGCCCCAATGGCACAAGTCACTTCTGTGTCTCAGCTAAAAGATGTACAACCAACAGATTGGGCTTTTGGTGCGTTACAGTCTTTAGTTGAGCGATATGGTTGCATTGCAGGGTATCCAGAAAATCTCTACCGGGGCAATCGAGCCTTGACAAGATATGAGTTTGCAGCTGGGTTAAATGCTTGTTTGGAGCGAATCAACGAAGTGATTGCAACGGCAACTTCTGACTTAGTTTCCACAGAAGATTTAGTTACAATTAAACGTTTGCAAAAGGAATTTGCAGCAGAGATGGCTACGTTGCGGGGCCGTATAGATACTTTAGAAGCCCGTAGTATCGAACTAGAGACAAATCAGTTTTCCACAACCACCAAGCTCAGTGGTCAAGTAATCATAGCGGTGAATTCAGGAACATTTGATGGAGAACGCATCATTGGCCCTACAGGTGAAGAAATTGCTGGTTCTGACCCGAATACTACGGTACTTTATCGAGCTGCTATAGACTTAGATACAAGCTTTTTTGGCACAGACCAGTTAAAAATCCGTCTTGATACAGGCAGCTTTAATGGTACTGACAATGCGGCAGGATTCTTAGAGCCGACCTTTGGTAGTGTTCTAGACTACTCAATCAAACCACCCACTAATAACGACCTTGGACTGGCACGGCTATACTACACTTTTCAGCCATTCAAAAACTTCACGGTATCTGTGGGCCCTGAGATTCGTACTACAGATTATGTTGACCGCAATAGTTACGCTTACCTAAGCTTTCGAGACTTTAGCACTTTGGCATTTGTAAATAACTACCTTCTTTTCCCTGTCAACGGTCCAAGTGCAGGTGCAGCAATTGATTGGAAGCCAGGAGCAGGAGCATTGACTGTACGGGCTTTGTATGCAGCAGCAGAAGCAGCCAATCCAGGTAATCAAGGAATTATCAGAGGTACAGCGCCGTTTACTCGATTGTTGTATCCTACTGGTGGTGGCGAACAAGGTTTATTTGGCGATACATATCAGGGTACTGTTGAACTAGAGTATGCGCCATCGAAAGTTTTTGCCATACGCCTCCAATACAGTGGTGGAGAATTATTTGATAACCGCTATGACGCATTTGGCGCAAATTTTGAGTTAGCTTTTTCACCGAAACTTGGCGTATTTGGTCGCTATGGCTACGGTAATTACAATAACAGTACCTTTGGTGACATCAAACCCAACTATTGGATGGCGGGGGTGGCGTTCCGAGACTTGTTTTCCCCAGGCGCTTTGGCTGGTATTGCAGTTGGTCAACCCTTTATTGCTAGTGAAATTGGTAATACTACTCAAACCAACTTTGAAACATTCTACAACTTTAGAGTGAGTGACAACATTCAAGTTAGTCCTTTAATTCAGGTAATTACTAATTCTGCCAACCAGAATGCCAATGGTACGATTATTACAGGTACTGTCCGGACGGTCTTCTCTTTCTAGTTAGGATGGATGGGGGTAAATGAGCAGTCGATGCTGTTGACCCCAAACTCTGAGCGATCGCCAATCGTCAATACTGAGAACGAAATTTATTTTTGTGACAGTATTACGATTGGTTTGTACTAAAATTTATCTTGGTGAGACATTCCAAAAAGATAGAATCATCAAGATTTTGACGCTTATCGCTTGGTTTTGATCAAGTGTTTTACTATCGCTTGAGTGGCAAAAATGTCCCTTTGAGGTGAGATTAATCGATGAATTTTGGCTTTTTAAATAAAATTTTGCCTGATAATTATTAAGGATTAGCCGCCACATTTTTCTCAGAAAAAGCTGCAAACAAAAGCTTTTACTTCTGAGTTAATTTTACTCATACTTTTGGAGATGTAGTACCTTAACATTCTTAAAAATACAACTATCCTAATCTCAATAAAGTCTAAAAGAATCGCATTAATTAAGTAGTTATGCAAAATTAATTAGAGATTACTTCGCTACATTTTATTTAGCTCGCAATGACATAAATAATTTTGCCTAACCACTTACCTACTCATTGACAATATTTTAGGCGTTGGCGTAGCCCGCCGTAGGCATCGCTTTGACACGAGTGAAAATGAATCAAACGGTAAATCTTGTTATTTCGTTAATTTGCTAACTAAAGTTTTTGTCAAGACTAATTAAGATGCCTTTGTCCTGTTGCTCCCCTGCTTGCCACATAATCGGCAATTTTGGTCGAGTCGAGTACTAAACAAGTACTCGGGTAGGAATCGGAGCGAATTCATCAGAGTAAATATCTGTAATTGCAGTCAGTAACCGTAGTGCATCTGGTTTAAAACGTTGGAATGAATTGCGCCCAATGATAGAGCCAAATCCACCGCCCTTGTGGATAGCACGAATTTCATCAAGTAATACATCATCACTTTCAGTGGCGCCACCTGAAAAAATTACGACCCGCCGACGATTGAACGTACATTGCACAACGTGCCGTACTCGCTCATCGAGCGTAGCAATTGGAATTTGCTCTTTTTCATAGACCTTACGAGCTGCCTCTTGCTCAATATGAGCACTTGGTAGCTTCACCTTGATAATGTGGGCACCAAGTTGGGCAGCAATGTGGGCAGCATAGCTCGTCACGTCAATTGCAGTTTCTCCCAATTTGCTCAGACCGGAGCCACGCGGGTAAGACCAAATAATCACTACTAAGCCGTGGCGTTTTGCCTCTTCAGCATAGGCGCGAATTTGCTCATATAACTCTAATCGATGAGCTGAACCAGGATAGATAGTGAAACCAATTCCCACACAACCTAGTCTTAAGGCATCTTGAACACTCCCGGTCAAGGCTTGGCTGGGATCTTTTTCATCTATCAGTACATCATGGTCGTTAACTTTCAAAATCAGGGGGATGCCACCTGCAAAATCTCTTGCACCCGCCTCTAGGAATCCTAAAGGTGCTGCATAGGCGTTACAGCCTGATTCGATTGCTAACTCAAAATGATAATGAGGGTCGTAGGCAAGTGGGTTAACGGCAAAACTCCGGGCAGGCCCGTGTTCAAATCCTTGATCCACGGGCAGGATAACTAGTTTACCAGTGCCTGCTAACTTACCATGATTGAGTAGTCGTGCTAAGTTGGTTAGGGTTCCTGGATTATCGCTGCCATACCAACTAAGAATTTCTTTGACTTGTTGACTCATCTTAATTCTCCAAAATAAATCAGTTTTTTCTTTTAATTAATGACCTGCTGACAAGAGAAGCTGAGAATGAATTACAGGTTTTTACATTTACAATACCTTCGCCAATTTACGAGTATTGACATAGAGCAGACCCAGGTAATACATGCTTTTTTTGCCTTATGTCAAAAAACTGAGTCACTATATTAGGCTGTCTTGGCAAAAGTTAGACTACCTCTGTTTTTGGCGAAGGTATTGGATTTAGCAACGGCATTTCATGCCAACATCTACGGCAGAACCAATAAATATGGTTATTCCGAATATGTTGCAGCATTTTATGAGAGCAGTAAGGACAATTTTTCACCTCAAGGGTTGATCTGGATTTAATTAGTAGCTGCTGACTGCCTTGAGCTTTGATCGAGTAGTCGCTGTGAGCCGTTACTACCCAAAATGAACTGTTCCACTGCATTGGCAAATCCTTCCTCTTCATAGGAAGTCGTTACATATTGGGCCTGGCGCTGCACTTCGATACTGGCGTTGCCCATAGCAATGCTCAGACCGCTTTGTTTAAACATTGGTACATCGTTGGGCATATCACCAATGGTGGCAATCTCGTGAGCCGGAATTGTCAGGAGTTCACAAAGGCGCTTTACCACTTCTCCCTTGTTAGCGCGAGGGTGGGTAACATCTAAATAGTAGGGCTGAGAGCGCGCGGCAGAAACTTGCTCGCCATCACGGGAACTCGCGCCCGTCTCACAGCAGACTTGTTCACTGAATTCTCGCTGCACATCAACCTCGCATCGGGCTACTGCTTCCAAGTCATCACTGACGCCGACTATTTTGGCGACGTTGTTTAGCAGTCCATCAAAGTTGGATACAACGGTTGGTGAGAATTTAACCGTCCCTTCTTCGCGATCAACGTGAGAACCATGCCGCTCATGTACAAACCAATCGTTGTCTCGATAAATCCAAACATCCAGACCGTGAGCAGTGATGATTTCAACGACCTTTTGAGCGATCGCCTGAGTCAGGACATTCTGATCAATAATGGAAAAGTCAGAATTAAAAAACACTGCACCATTGAAGCCAGCGATCGGGGCAGTCAGGTTAAGTGCATCCACAATCATCTTCATCCCCAAGGGCGGGCGACCACTAGTGATGGTGAAGATAATCCCAGCCTCATTTAGCTTTTGGACAGCTGTACAGGTGCGATTTGTCAATATCTTTTCACGATTAACCAAAGTGCCGTCTACATCGGCAACCAGCAAAGAAATTTTAGATTGTTTGAACTGACTCGTTTGATTCATAATCCTGTCACTCTTATTCTTTAGAGGGTCGCATTCACTCAATGCTTGACTGGGGGACTCATATCGGCACTTGTTCTCCACTGCCGACCATCGCGTTGCAACAACTCATCTGCATCTTTTGGACCCCAAGTACCTGCGGCATAGTTGGGAAAGTTGCGCGGTGGCAAAGCTTTCCAGACATCCAGAATCGGACTGACGACCTTCCAGCCCAATTCCACATTATCTGCCCTCTGAAACAGGGTAGCGTCACCAATCATGCAGTCATAGAGTAAGGTTTCATAGCCCGTACTAGGCGTACTATTAAAGTAGTCAGTGTAAGCAAAATCCATATCCACCGCACCCATTCGCACCGTCGGCCCAGGAACTTTTGCCCCAAATTGCAAACTAATTCCCTCGTTAGGTTGGATCCGAATCACCAGAAAGTTGGGAACTAGCTGATCAACGGAGGTTTGGTGAAAAAGCAAGGACGGTACTCGCTTGAATTGGATGGCAATTTCAGTGACTCGCTGTGGTAGGCACTTACCTGTACGTAAGTAAAAAGGTACATCCGCCCACCGCCAGTTATCAATCAGCAACTTCATAGCCGTAAAGGTTTCCGTCCCAGAGTCAGGAGCAACGCGAGACTCTGAACGGTAGTTAGGTATGTGTTCTCCCTTCACTATCCCTTCGCCATACTGCCCGCGAACGGTATGAGTCAGTACATCATGGTGTGTTAGGGGTTGAATTGCCTTGAGTACTTTTGACTTTTCATCCCGCACCGCATCTGCTTCAAAGGAAACAGGTGGCTCCATCGCCATCATCGCCACCAGTTGGAATATATGGTTCTGAACCATATCGCGGATTGCCCCCGCTCCTTCATAGTAGCCACCTCTGCGTTCTACCCCAACAGTCTCAGCAACTGTAATCTGTACATGATCGATATAACGGTGATTCCAAATTGGCTCAAACAGTCCGTTGCCGAAGCGGAAGACGAGAATGTTCTGCACCGTCTCCTTACCCAGGTAGTGGTCAATCCTATATATTTGACTTTCTTTGAGAATTGTGGTGATGTTTTTGTTCAGAGCCTGAGCAGATTCCAGATCGTGTCCAAAAGGTTTTTCAATAATGACACGCCGCCAATTACCGTCTTCTTGGGTGAGTCCAACAGAGCCTAGTTGCCAGATGATGTCGCAGAAGAAATTCGGCGCAGTTGCTAGGTAGTAGAGATAGTTGCCTTGGGTGCTACACTCTTGATCAACCTGCATTAGCAATTCTTTGAGCTGATTGTAGGTGTGGGTGTCCTGGAAATCACCTGCTAGGTAATACAGCCGTTTCTCAAACCACTGCCAAAGTTGGGGGTCAATCTTGTTAGTGGAGAATTCTTCGATATCCCGACTCATTTGGGTACGAAAATCTTCGCTGCTCATGGGGGCACGAGTGACACCCACAATGGCAAACTCCTCAGGCAGCAAGTTATTGGATGCCAAGTTGTACAGGGCAGGGATCAGCTTGCGCTTAGTTAAGTCTCCAGCTGCACCGAAAATCACTATCACACAGGGATTTGCTGGTTGGTCTGGCAATTTAGTCAGGTTATTTGCTTTTGCAAAAGTCATGGTTTTATAAGTAATATCCCTTAGCTGTGTTGCTCAACGTGTCCGCCAAACTTGTAGCGCATGGCAGACAGGATTTTCTCCGCAAAAGTATGCTCTTGTCGGGAGCGGAAACGAGTATACAGGGCAGCCGATAGTACATCAGTCGGGACAGCTTCTTCGATCGCTGCGATAATTGTCCAGCGTCCTTCGCCTGAGTCCTGCACATACCCACTGTAGTTAGAAAGTGTGGGATTCTCTGCCAGTGCCATTGCAGTCAAGTCTAGCAACCACGACCCCACTACACTGCCCCGCCGCCAGACTTCGGCAATGTCTGCCACATCTAGGTCATAACGATAATCTTCACCCAGTTCCTCAGAGTAGGCATTGCGGAAAATGTCAAACCCTTCGGCGTATGCCTGCATTAGTGCATACTCAACGCCATTATGCACCATTTTGACGAAGTGTCCTGCTCCATAAGAACCACAGTGTAAGTAGCCCATTTCGGCAGTGCTTCTGAGGTCTTCTCTTCCAGGTGTCTTGGGAATATCTCCTGTTCCCGGAGCCAGGGATTTGAAAATGGGATCGAGGTAGCTGACAACCTCTGGTTTGCCGCCAATCATCAGGCAGTAACCCCGCTCTAATCCCCATACACCGCCGCTCGTACCGACATCAACGTAGTTGATACCTTTTGTGTTGATTAATTTGGCACGACGGACATCATCTTTATAGTAGGAATTGCCACCATCGATAACTATATCACCTGGTTCCAGCTTTTCAGCCAAAGTAGCGATCGTTTCCTCGGTTACATCCCCAGCAGGTAACATTACCCAAACAACTCTTGGCTTTGCGAGTAGATTTACAAAATCATCAAGTGAGGTGGCTGCTGTGGCACCTTCGCCTTCTAACTGCCGAACTTTGTCGGGGGTGCGGTTGAAGACTACGCACTCATGTCCATAGTGCATTAACCGTCTAACGATATTTGCACCCATGCGCCCAAGACCAATTACACCAATTTGCATCATTTTTCTCCTCTGTTGACTAAATACTTGCTATGAAGATGCACTATGTAGATTTTTGGGCGTTGCAGAGAAAGCAGGATGATTTTGCTAGTTTTCTGGGATGGGCATCTTGCCTACCCTACAAGAATCATCCCTTGATTCAGCAACGCCGATTTTTGAAATATCCGTAGGGTGTGTTAGCAATTGAGATCAGAATCGCTACATACCCTGGAACTTAGACCAAAACTTGCTTGATAAGTGTCTGTAATAGGTCTAAACCTGCTTGGACATCTTTACCAAAATGTAATCTTAAAGTTCGACGATTTCGCTCTGCTAATACCTGGAAATCACCCCTTGCTTGCGCTGCTTTTACAACTCCAAAGGTGTATTTTTGATTAGTTACAGGTAAATCAACGGCATCATCACTGGTGATTTGTAGAAAAACGCCAGTGTTTGGCCCACCTTTGTACGCCTGTCCTGTGGAGTGCAAAAAGCGGGGGCCGAAGCCCAAACAGGTTGCAACTTGCTTTGAGTCACGAACTAACTGCCGAATAACTTGCAATTGCGCTTTGTGGGATTCGTTCATTTCGACATAAGCTAGCAATGCAAAGTAATCTCCAGCTTCGAGTCGATTCAAGTGAGCGCCTAAATAACCAACTAGAGATTGGTCATGTCCCGTTGCTTCGGACAGGAATACAGCATTTTTGGGGTCAGTGAATAACTTAATGCCTGCTTCTGTTAAAATTGGTGTTTCGGGTGGCAATGACCCAGTTTTTTCATATTCAGCCGTCAATTGAAGAGTAGCAATTTTGCTAGCTTCCACATCAGGTTGGTTAAAGGCATTGATGCCAATAATTGACCCAGCAACCGCAGTGGCAATTTCCCAACGGAAAAACTCTTGTCCTAGCTGGTATGGATTAGCAACAGAAATGCGGACAATGGGCTGTCCTGCTTGTTCTAGCGCTAATAAGGCAGCATCTTGAGTTGGATCAGGGTCAGATTCCAGACGAATGTATACGAACAGGCGATCGCTACCGTATACTTTTGGTTCTCCTAATAATTCATGGTCAATTGGAATCAATCCCAAGTTATCTTTACCTGTAGACTCCGCCAGCAATTGCTCTAGCCATGCACCCAAATCTGCAATTAAGGGCGAGGTAATCAGCGTAATTTTATCTCTTCCTTGGTTTGTCAATACACCTAGAATAGTTCCGAGAACGACACCAGGATTATCCTCTGCTGGAACCGAAGGAGCGCAGGAATGAACCATCTCTTCAGCAGAGTCTAGCAGCTTGGCAACATCAACACCCATTACCGCAGCTGGAACCATCCCAAAGTTAGATAAGGCAGAATAGCGACCACCAATACTAGGCAGACCAAAGAAGATATGGCGGAAGTTGTCGCCCTCAGCAATGTGTTGCAGATGGGAACCAGGGTCTGTGATCGCGATGAAACGGTTTCCTGCTGATTCTTCCCCAAGAATTTGCTGCACCTGATCAAAGAAATATTGCTTGAAGATGTTTGGTTCTAGGGTGCTGCCAGACTTACTAGAAACAAGAAACAGGGTTGTGGTCAGGTTGATTTGATTTAAAAGCGTCTGAATCTGAGCTGGGTCAGTTGAATCTAGAACTAATAGTTCTGGATAACCTGCAATTTTCCCAAAAGTGAGCTTCATTACCTCTGGGCAGAGTGACGACCCACCCATACCAAGCAGCACAACGTGAGAGAAAGCTAAGTTTTTAACTTCTTGTGCTAGCTGTTTGAGGTGGTCAATTTGCGCTAACTGATCTTCAGTAATTCCAAGCCAACCCAACCAGCGATTTTCATCCGCGCCCGTCCACAGAGAAGCATCGTGCGACCACAGTCTGCGGATTTTGCCATTAACACGCCAGTCTTCTAGATGTACTTTAACTTTAGTAGCAAGGTCTTCTGGCAGTTTGTAGGATAAGGAGTCAAGTTTTGCCCCCAAAACGATTTCTCGCTTTTTCTCTACTGAACCCAACAATTGGTCAAAGGCATCGGAAAATAAATCTAATCCTTCAACCAGCAATTGATCTGTGACACTTTTAAAGGAAATACCTGCCCTTTGCAGCTTCAGCATCATCTCGGAAGCGATGTCAACGTTCTCTGACAAGCTAGGGCGAGGCTGTCCGTGGTCGCCAAAAGCTGCCAAAGTCGTAGGAGGAATTGTATTCACGGTGTCTTGACCAATTAATCCTTCCACATACAAAACATCACTGTATTGGGGATTTTTAGTAGCTGTGCTTGCCCATAGAAGTCGTTGGGCGTTAGCACCCAATCGAGCAAGTTTTTTCCAGCGATCGCTTTGATAAATCTCCTGGTAGCGTTGATAAGTTAGTTTAGCGTTGGCGATCGCTATTCTCCCAAGCATCACCTCAAGTAATCCCCGCTCATCTTTATTACTTGTTGTTTTGAGTTGAGCAGTGATCAGATTATCAATGGCGGTATCAATCCGGCTAATGAAGAAACTGGCAACACTATTCACTTGACTAACATCTCCACCTTTAGCAGCAAGTGCCTCTAGTCCGGCGATGTAGGCATTTGCAACCTGCTCATAGGCTTCTTGGGCGAACAGCAGCGTCACATTGACATTAATGCCATCGCTAATCAGTTGTTGAATGGCAAGGATACCTGCATCTGTAGCGGGAACTTTAACCAGCAGGTTAGGTCTTTTTACCGCTTGCCAAAGCCGATGTGCTTCTGAAATGGTTTCCTGAGTGTCGTGAGCCAAATAGGGTGAAACTTCCAGACTGACGTAACCATCTTGTCTGTTGGTTTGCTGGTAAATAGGTTGCAGGATATCTGCTGCGGCTTGGATGTCTTCAATTGCTAACTTTTCATAGAGCGAAATAGCATCTTGATCCTCACCATCCTCAATTGTCTTGATGGCATCATTGTAGTCAGTACTACCAGCAATGGCTTTCTGAAAAATTGCTGGGTTAGATGTAACCCCTCTTACACCATCTTCATCAATTAGGCGTTGCAGTTCGCCACTAGTAATCAGACTGCGCCGGATATAGTCCAGCCATATAGACTGTCCATAATTTTGTAATGCTTGCAAAGGATTGGTTATAGTTTGCGAAACGGTCATGATTTAGTTTCCTTAAGCTTTTGCTCATTGCACCTTGACTAGGAAAAAGATATTCTCAGGAATGAAGCCAAATTTCTTTAAATGTGAGACTCTGACAAGCAAAGAAAGATGTAATGGAAGCCTTTTTTTGTGTTAATTCACACATCCTTTGCCTACTACAGAGGTCATCGCCTAACTACGCGATCCCACTAGGTTCAAACAAGTCTGCTTGGCGATCGCAGTATGTAATTATCCGAGGAGAATGGCAAAACCCAACACTTCAATCATTAGCTCTTTCTTTGGGAGCAGTTCGTCAAATACATTCTTCACGTAGTTTGGACTGATTGCTGTATGTCCCTTGTCAATTCTTAAATTTAGAATTGCTGCCTTACTGTGGTATATGGTATTAAAGAAAAGAAATAGTATATAGGAATCATAAATTGTTTTTGAAAAAATCTTAAGTAGTCTTGTAGGGTGTGTTAGGGGAGCATATAGCGTTTCCTAATCACATAAGTTAATCGTAGCCCCCGCCTCGCTTGCGAGGCGGGGGTTGGGTTCTTGTACCTCACTCAACCTAGAACTGCTATAAAGCACTGAAAGCTTAGAATAATGGCTTACTTTCTGTCAACACACCCTACGTGGATTTCAAAAACCAAATCGGAGTCCTATGGTTATTATTATTTAGTTTCAAGCCTATCTTAACCACCAAAGATATACACGTTATTACTGAAGTTAAGGCTGTTATAGCGGTTCTCGTTTACGTGAGGTACACTCGTAGGGACACGGCACTGCCGTGCCCCTACTCGCAACATAATGTTGTACCGCATCTAAGTGGGAACCGTTATATAGCGTTTATTGTCTAGGTGATGTCCACTCTTAGAACTAAATCTCTTGTTGGGTAAAGGTTTTTGTGTACTTCATACGAGTGAGAACCCCTATAAGGGGACTTCCAAAGAATAAATTATCCAAAAGAAACTCAAGAAATACCATTTATTCAAGAATGATAATCATTGTGATGTGGTTAGCCTGTTAAATTCATGAACCACTAAACTCCAGTCCCAGAATTTTGCATTTTTTTAAATCTATATTCTTAAATTTATCCTTAATTTATCGATCTTCCATACTCAAAAATTGAGAAAAAGTCAAGAATTATTTATCTTGGTTAAGGCAGTTTAACAAACTAGCTGGACACAAAAACTGATTAAGGCATGTCTGTTTATGGCTTTATTGCTGCTTATATAGCGTTTCCTAATCACATGAGTACATCGTACTCCCCGCATTGCTTGCGGGTAGGGGGTGGGATTCTTGTACCTCACTCAACCGAGAACCGCTATATCGACGTTCTTATTCAACACACAAAGACAGTTTCTAATCAATCACACCTTAATAAGGAGAACACGATGAGTGAAACAATATCGGTCAATCAAGAACCAAATGAACCTATTCCAAATGAACCTATTATCGTTGACAAAAAACCAATAGTAATGGAACTGGAACCTGGTACATATCTCTGGTGCAAATCTGGGTACTCCAGTAATCAACCTTTCTGTAATGGTGCTCATAAAGGAACTGGATTCAAACCAATTAAATTTGAGATTACGGAAAAACAGCGCGTTGCTATTTGTCAGTGTAAATACACGAATAAGGCTCCATTTTGTGACGGTTCTCACCATAATCTATAAACATTAGGGCGAAACAATCTGTTATCAAAAGCAAAGATCAAACAATAACGAAAAATAAATCCATAGCACGGATACTCGAATTCCAGTTAGTGATAACCAAAACTGTAAAGTTTACACGTGAATAGAAGATTTTTCATAACAACAATAAAAGCAATACATGTTTAACCAAGTCAAACGAGATACATCCTGAATATAAAATTTTTATCACCTTAAAAAGAACATGAAAATGTCGAGATGGTATCATTGGGTTGAAAAAAAGACTAGCAAGCTATTGTTAATATCTTTACTGTCTCTAGGTTTAGCAGTCGCAGTACCTATGCTAGTTTCTGGGGTGCTAATACCAACTGTAAATGCACAGGAAAGCCTTACATCTACCAACTCGCAAGTAAAGATGAGCGTAGTTGCTAGAAACCTTAATAATCCCCGAGGACTTGCTTTCAAGTCTGACGGCGCACTTTATATTACAGAAGCTGGTATAAATGAGCAAGGAATAGAAATTCCGGGACCAGCGCCAGGTGTGATTTTAGATTTCGGCTCGCATGGCTCAGTGACTCGCCTTTATCAAGGAGTCCAAGAACGGATCATCACCGATTTGCCATCGATAACAGTAGAGACGAGAGGTACCCAGCTAACGCCGTCTGTCAATGGCAGCAGCCAAACTTTCGGTGTTAGTGACATAGCATTTGATCGAAAGGGAGATGCTTATATTGTCCTTGGTTATGCTACTAATCCAATTTATCGAAGCAACCTGGGTGAAGCTGGTGCAAATCTACCTTCACTTCTCAAGATAAACTTAACCCCAAAGGGTAAAGTCGTGTCGATCAAAAAAATCGCCGATTTCGCACAGTATGAATCACAGGCAAATCCATCTAATGACGATCTGGTTAGTGATCCCTGCTCTCTTTTAATCCAAGGCAACGATACTTTGGTCGTTGATGGAGGTGCTAACGATCTTCTACGCGTGAATCAAAAGGGGGATATCTCAACAGAGGCTGTTTTTAATCCCCGTTACTTTCCCAACATAGATTTCCCCGTGCAATCAGTACCTACAGCTATCACACTTGGTTTAGACGGAGCCTACTACGTAGGTGAATTCTCTGGATTTCCTTTCTTAGAAAATGTTGCACGTATCTTCCGCTTGAAGCGAGGTCAAGCGCCACAAGTTTATGCTGAGGGTTTCACTCAAATAATAGATATCGCTACCGCCCCTGACGGCGGTCTATATGTTCTCGAATACGCCTTCCACTCTCTGTTGTCAGGTGACCCAACCGGAATACTTATTCATTTGTCACCTTCTGGGCAACGTAAGACTCTGGTTAGCGATGGGCTAGTTTTCCCAACCGCTATGACTATTGGTACAGATGGAGCCATCTATGTTTCAAACTACGGCTCATATGCTGGAATTGGGCAAGTAGTCAAGATTAAGATTGTAAGTTAAATTTTGTAATTGATCGAAGGAGATTGCATGAATATTGGAATTATTGGTTCAGGAAATATGGGCAGAGCCTTGGGAAAAATCTGGAGCAACAAAGGTCACAAAGTGCTATTCAGCTACTCCCGTGAGCCAAACAATCTCCGTGCTCTTGTTGATTCCATCGCTCCCAGCGCTTTAGTTGGTACGCCTGCTGAAGCGGCACAGTTTGGAGAAGTAATTTTTCTTGCGGTGCCGTGGGTGGCAGTAGAGGATGCGCTCAGTGCTGCCGGGTCACTCGATGGCAAAGTACTGATCACATGTGTCAGTCCTCTGAAACCGGATTTTGAGGGATTAACGACAGGTATAACAGCATTCTTAGAAATTTCTGCTGCGGAAACAATTGCCCAGTTGGTTCCAACAGCCAAAGTAGTAGAAGCGTTTAACCTGACATTTGCAGAGATTTTGGAATCTGAATCGCGGCAGTTTGGTTCCGAGCAGGCGAGTGTTTTCTATTGTGGTGATGACGAACAGGCTAAGTACGTGACTGCGGAACTAATCAAGGAGAGCGGGTACGAAGCTATCGATGCCGGACCACTCAAAACAGCACGCACTTTAGAGTCTTTGGCGACTATTTGGGTGCAAATGGCTGTTGTAACAGGCATGTTCCCAAACGTCGCGTTAAAAGTGTTACGCCGTTAATAGAACTATGAAGTAAGGCAAAAGGGAAGAAGATTTGACTTGTTGATTTTATTAATAATGGCGATCGCTCGTAAATAGCTTTCATGACTCTATGAAGAGAATAATCTAGGCTAAATAACGAAAGCCATAATTGGTCGGGGAATCGCCCATGAATATAGAAACCAGGAACTTTTGTTTGTCTTACAACAAATTTGACAATTTATTACACTGTGTTTAAAATTTGAGCCAATAAAATTGGCTCAAATTTTTTGGAAAGTATTTTTATGGTTTTAGAACTTACGCAACTGGCAGATATTGCACATTTGGGATACTCCCAAACTTTTAGCCTTTACCCAATGAGGCAAATACTGGATTAATGTCCATGAAAATTTGCAGTTCTTGGATTAAGTCACCTTTAAATTGAATGAAATCCATCACAGGAAGTGTCACGGCAATGCCATCAAGACGGTAGTAAGTAACTTCCATCTTTAGGAATACCACATCTCCAATCTCCCATTCTTCCTTGATGTCGTGATATATACTCTTTACTTGTTGGCAAAAATCAACTAAAGAGTCCTTGATGGCTTTGTGTCCAACTAAAGTATCTAAGTTTCCAAACCTAAATTTTGCGCTTTCGGTGAGGAAAGTAACATATTTTTCTGAGGACTCGATTGGAGAATTTGGTACAGATTCCAGTGCTTCAAACAGAGTTTTAATTATTTGTGTTTTAGTTGATTTAACCGCTAAATTTGACATTGAAACTTTCATAATTAAGATGTAAATTTACTTTGACTATTTTTCGTAAATTTAACCAGTCAAGTTCACGATTTTAAGAAAAACTTATGCTTTTACGGAAAAAGTAACTTAAGATGCTTTAATTTTTGGAAAAATTACTGAAGCCAGTAGCTGATAGTGGAACTTAGACAAAAAACACCCAAGAAAGCCTTATATATACAGAGAGACTTTTACATCGTTTTGCTTGTTTTCTTAATATATCTAGGTTTCAATCATGAGTAAAAATTGCTACTTTTACTAAAAATTACTAACTTCGGTTTCATCATACTTAAAAAATATTTTATTTGTACTGTATTCTTTTTTATATCTGTGTTTTCTAACCATTATGTAGTTAAAATTGGAGATATAGCAGTTCTCCTTTACGTAAGGTACATCCGTAGGGGCAAGGTATGCCTTGCCCCTACGACACCCTGGAGTATGACATTGTACCGCATCTGAATGGGAACCGCTATAAACTGAACCTTACGTTTAAGACTTTGTAATAAAATATTATAAGTTTATTCTTAAAATACTGAACTTTGATGGTGATTATTTTTCAGAATAGATAAATTCAACACAGATTCTCGTGACTGAGAATTACTACAAAGTTGAATAGAGACATCTTATCGGTTCATTAAAATATTAGTCGACCTAAGGTTCGTCTTATTTGTTCCATAATATGGAACAAAGTTATAGAGGCTACAAAAATATAACCATGAGGTCAGTTCATGGATTTACATTTACGTGATAAGCGAGTTCTTATTACTGGTAGTAGTAGTGGGCTTGGTGCAGCGATCGCTAAAGCTTTAGCAAAAGAAGGTGCGATCGTTGTCATACACGGACGAAAGGAAGAGCAAGCCAATAAAGTGGCTCAAGAGATCAGTAAAAATGGCGGACAAGCTGTTGTTGCTATTGGAGATTTGACAACCAATGAAGGCGCAAGTCAAGTCGCCCAAAAAATACTATCAACTCTTGATGGTGTGGAAATTTTGGTCAATAATGCTGGCTCATACGAAGACCACAGCTGGATTGATAGTAAGCCAGAGGAATGGGCTAAAGTCTATAACGCTAACGTGATTTCTATGGTGCGGGTAATTCAGCTTCTTGTACCCCAATTGAAGGCTGCGGACATTTTATTCCTGAAGAACGTCCAGAGTACCTGGTTGAAAAGCTACTTCAGTTCTTTGGTGAGGATTACAAATCCTAATTCTAGGTTTGTGACTCTTACATAGAGCATTGATAATTTAGCTTCAGGCGGGGTTAATCACAAGTATCGATCCAATCAATCAACTGAAGAAGGAAATAGTTTTTGTTATGGGCGTTCAACTTTCTCTCTCCAACGATAAACATAATATCGAGTCCGAACTCTCAGTTTCAAATAATAGCGTTTTTAGTGAAACTTCAGACCAGAAAAGAAATATTTCACAGAGACTACCAGGAACAGCGTCAGAGATTGTAACGCGCTTATTTGCTAGAGGCGAAGCATTTGACTCGGAAGGATTTATTGAATTCTTTACCGATACCCCAGTGTATCAGTTTGGCAACTATGCGCCATGTTTTACTAAGGCTACCATCAAGCAATCTGTGGATGCATTTTTCAATCAGGTTTCTGCTTTATACCACGAAATTAAGATGACGTGGGAAGTTGGTGAGGTAGTATTCGTTGAAATGGATGTGATTTACTGGCGCAAGGATGGCTCTGTAATCACACTTCCTTGCTGCGATATTTTCAGGTTAGAGGGCGACAAATTCTCAGAATTGCGGATTTTTATGGATGCGAATCCTGTATCTAACCAGACCATTCCCGTTTCTAGCACATCTTCTGTATTGACTATAAGCCAAGGACATAAAATAACTCCACCAGGCATCATGAAAAAGTACTTCAACGAACATGATGAAGGAAAACAACGTGTAGCAGCAGGATTTGTCCCCAAATGGTCTGAAGAATCGTCTAAATGGTCGCTTGTTAAGGTATAACCTTCCGAACTTATAGAAAGACATAGAGTCGAACTTATGTACACGCACGGAAGAAAAGAGGGTTGTCGCATTAGTTTGGATTACACCTACAAGAGTATGCAAATTGCATACTTAGAGAACGAATTACTGCGGGTCGGAATACTATTGGAAAAAGGTGCAGACATCTTTGACTTCACCTACAAGCCTTACAACTTGGACTTCATGTGGCAATCACCGATTCCCATGCGACGCCCCTTTGTTGCGACTAGTGCGCTACCCGAAGGAGCTTTCCATGATAACTACTACGGTGGTTGGCAGGAAATATTACCTTCAGCAGGATGGGCGGCAGAACCCTATATGGGCGCTTCTCAAGGTCTGCATGGTGAATTATCACTCCTCCCTTTTGAGGCTACTATCTCTGAAGACACTAAAGAACAAGTCACTTTATATATGCGTGTACGTCTTTACCGTTCACCATTAATACTTGAGCGCACGATGTCACTCAAACGCGATATTGCTGCTTTGTTTATTCACGAACGTCTTGTCAACGAATCAATAGGTGAATTTGCCATTATGTGGGGTCATCATCCTGCTATTGGAGAGCCATTCCTGGATGATAGTTGCGTCGTTCAGACCCCAGCTTCCAAAGTTGAAGTGATGGCTTACCATAAAAATGGTCTGTGGGAACCAGGAGGAGATTATGATTTCCCTCAAGTCAAAAACCGACGTAGCGGAGTTATGCAAGACATTACCTCTATACTCTCTAGGGAAACTGAATCGGTTGATGTCGTCTTTTTCAAAGAATTAACCGAAGGTTGGTACGGTTTAACTAATCAAAGAAAACGTGTAGGCTTTGGGATGGTTTGGGACAAAGATCTGTTTAAATATCTTTGGATGTGGCAGGTTTACGGTGGACATACTGATTATCCTTGGTATGGGCGTACATATAATTGTGCTCTTGAGCCATTCACTAGTTTTCCTCCTTCTGGGATTAAGAATGCTGTTAAAAACGGTACAGCATTGACAATGAAACCAGGCGAAGTGATTGAAACGGAATTAATTGCTGTTGCTTACCAAGGAGAAGGTGTAAAACGTATTACTCCCGATGGAATTGTAGAGCAATAATAAGAGACTGTTGGTGAATTCACGATGGGTTAAACCCCCCACCCCCTAAAATCTTGATTTTGCGTTGTTTTCCCGCCCTACAATAAATTGCGGGCTAATAGCTAAAGTGGGTTGAAACGCACCGAAATTAAATAAATATAGGATTGATTGGATCTGATGGGTTAAACTCCCTATCAATTCGCTAACAGTCTCATAATAATAGGATTTACAGCAAATTACAGGTAGTGAATCGAGATACGATCGCTATTTCCACGACTCCCAAAGCCCTGATTTTTTTGTTCAGATGCGTAAGTCCTAATCCTTATAAATTGTGAATTTAGTGAGGTTGAATCATGAAGCTAAAAGATAAAGTTGCCATTGTCACTGGTGGTTCAAAGGGTATTGGCTGGGGAGTTGCTACAGTTTTTGCCAAGCAAGGAGCCAAAGTTACTGTTGTGGCTCGGGATGCTAAAGCGGGTGAGCAAACAGCTGAGGAAATTCGCTATAAAGGCGGTCAAGCTATCTTCATCCCCTGCGATATTTCCAACGAAGAAGAAGTTAAAGCAATGGTTGTTTCGACCATTGATACTTATGGTCAAATAGACATTTTAGTGAATAACGCAGGTGTTGGGATTTACAAGTCAGTATTGGAGACAACAAGCGAGGAATGGGATCATTGTTTAGCTATTGACCTTAAAGGTGCATTTCTCTGCTCCAAATATGCGATTCCTCATATGCAGGCTGTCGGGAAAGGTGTAATTATCAATATGTCTTCAGTCCACTCTCATGCCACAGTTAACAATGTGGCACCATATGCAGCTTCTAAAGGTGGAATGACTGCCTTAACCCGTAGTATGGCTATTGACTATGGCCCAACCATTCGGGTCAATGCAATTGCTCCTGGCTGGGTATGGACACCTCTGATTGAAAACCTCTTCAATAGCTATGACAACCCAGTTCAACAACGAGATATAGTCGAAAAAAGGCAGGTGATGAAGCGCCTCGGTACTCCTGAAGATATCGGTAATGCTGCTGCTTTCCTTGCTAGTGAGGAGGCATCTTTCATTACTGGCACGCAACTGTTTGTAGATGGTGGTCTG
The DNA here is from genome assembly GCF_015714725.1 of Nostoc sp. WHI. Classification (GTDB taxonomy): domain Bacteria; phylum Cyanobacteriota; class Cyanobacteriia; order Cyanobacteriales; family Nostocaceae; genus Nostoc. The sequence continues at coordinate 44,474 of NZ_WBKM01000331.1, read as the reverse complement.
ACATCTGTGCTTGAAGAATCTTGGTAAAGCAGAAAAACACAGATACGAAGAGTAAGGTTGGACTGATCACCTAAAGATAACAAAAAACAGCAAAATTTGGAATAACTAACTGTCATGCTTACACTCAAAGATGCACAAAAAATAGTTGCTTCTGCGGAACAAAAAGCTATTGAAATTGGTCAGCCAATGAATATAGCAGTGGTAGATCATGGGGCAAACTTAATTACTCATGTGCGTATGGATGGAGCCTGGATTGGCAGTGTTGACATTGCCATTAAGAAGGCTTATACTGCTCGCGCCTTCAATATCTCAACCAAAGAATTAGCAGCACACAGTCAATGTGGTGGAGAATTTTTTGGGATTCATGCATCTAACAATGGCAAAGTGATGATTTTTGCCGGTGGGATTCCCCTCAAGCAAAACGGTACAATTGTTGGAGCTATTGGTGTAAGCGGTGGTCCTGGTGAGCAAGACCAAGAAGTTGCCGAAGCTGGGGTTGCAGCTTTGACAATCATTGAAGGAATCTTCCACTGCAACGTGAATTGCACTGATCTTGATCGCTCACTGCCGTTCTACGAAATGCTTGGCTTTAAGGTTATAGCTGACTTCAGCAAAGGGATGAGTAGCACAGCTATGGCTAAGGCATTTGGATTACCATATGCAAAACTTCGAGGAGTCCACTTGATATTAGAAAATGATCCAAAAGCAACTCGAATTGACCTCGTTGAATTTCTTGACCCGAAAACAGAAGGACAACCTTATCCTAATCTAAACCATACTGGAGTGGCTCGCATCTGTCTTCGTACCAGCAACATCGATCAGGTATACGAAAATTTAAAGACACAGAGTGTAAATTTCTTGTCTGAGCCTCAAAAATTGCCTGGAACAGATGCTACTATCGTTTGCTTTACTGATCCGGATGGGAATGTACTAGAACTGCTAGAGGGAGCTATATAAAGATAGTTTGATTGCCTGTTTTAGGGGTATACTAAAAAAGTCTTAAAGTTCTCTAGATTTCTCAAGACTTTTTAGACTTGCTGAATGAAAGTATGAAAATTTTACACCTAGACAAAGATTGAATTCTTGTACTTTTGTACCATTAGGACAAGTTAAAGGAAGATTTTTCATTAGACAGTCAGTGGGTAAGCTGTTGCGTCTTTAATTTGCACTAATATTTTTTAAATATGATTTTAGGTCAGCATCTTGCCCGCCCTGATAATGCAAGTTGTATACGTAACAGCTTAATATCCCTCACTCATTTACCAACAGTCTCATTCTATTCTCCCAATACTTTTCAGACATCCTCCAAACTTGACTTTATCCATTTTTTATGAACGCGATCGCTAACTCTGAAACCGAATGGCACTAAGATAAGAAAAATAATCGAAGCAGCAGGGGGAGAAAGAAGAAGTTCCAGATGTGAAGGCGCAAGTGATAGAAATTCCCTTGTCCAACCCTTATGCTGGCTACTTTTAGGCTTAACTTAATGCCATTACGCTGAAATATTTGTGGGATTATCGGTTTACTTTTTTGATTTCACCGAGAATGTCAAAAGTTTGAATAATCTGGGGGCACCTTAAGAAATGTCTATGTGGTAGGACTTCTAAAAAACTTTGTAAACTACTGAGTTTTTCTCGTTCTCATCACTTTTCATAGGATGCAGAAAAGTCAGATTTATGATGGGACTTGATTAACAGCCTTAACTTCAGTAATAACGTGCAGATCTTTGGTGGTGAAGACAGTCCTGAAACTAAATAATAATAGCTATACCATTTCTCTTCTCCAATGCCATACATCACAGTAACGAGTTTTTTGCAACTATGGTAGCAGTTGGTTGCATGAGTATCAAACTTTAGTATTTGAGAGGAAAAGATAATCATGGCTAATATTGCTCAAACTGTCACTAACACAGACATCAAGGTAGGTCTTGGTAAAGCCATTGAATTAGTGTTAATCGAGAACAAACGCGTTTTAGAAAAAATCAGCTACCCAGCAATTGACCAGCTTGGGCAAGCAATTATGAATGCCCAAAGAATCTTTGTCATTGGTGAAGGTCGCAGTGGCTTAGTGATTCGGATGTTTGCTATGCGGTTAATGCATTTAGGCCGTCAGGTCTATGTGGTGGGTGAAACAATTACTCCGGCAATTCAGCAAGGGGATTTACTGATTAATTTTTCTGGTTCGGGTACGACAGAATATGTTTTAGGAATTGCTCACAAAGCAAAAAAAATTGGTGCATATGTTGCTAGTATTACAACCCAAACAGACTCTCCTTTAGCTAAAATTGCAGATTTTCTAATCATAATTGAAGCGGCAGCTAAACAAGATCATAGCCATCAACATTCACAACAATTTAGTGGGTCTTTATTCGAGCAATCATCCTTGTTAATATTTGATGCTTTGTTTCATATTATGTCTCAGAATTCAAGCAAAAGTTCTGAAACTCTTTGGTCTTTACACGCCAATCTTGAGTAACTAAATCAAAGTCTTCCTAGACTGTACTAAAGTACAAAATTCCCACAAAAATGAGGTTGTTTTATGAAGTTACAAGTTTCTGTAGATTTGTTGTCATTAGAGCAGGCAATGAACTTACTCAAAGAAGTTTCTCCTTATGTCGATATAATTGAAGCAGGCACTCCTCTTATTAAGCAAGAGGGACTGAAGGTTTTGGCAACTTTCAAACAATATTTTCCCGATAAGCTGATTTTTGCAGATATGAAGACGATGGACGCTGGAAGCTTAGAGGCTGAGATGGCATTCAAAGCAGGAGCGGACTTCACAACAGTCCTAGCTGTATCGAATGACAGCACGATTGAGGGTGCTGTTACTGCTGCTCGTAAATACGGAAAGTACGTCACTGCTGATATGATTTCTGTTTCAGATCGTGTGTCACGTGCGCGCAGCTTAGAAAAGCTAGGAGTTAATTACCTGGAACTACACTGCGGACTGGACGAACAGGCTCATCATCTGTGCGCTTCTACGGTAGATGATCTCACGGCTATACGAAGCGCAGTCTCAATTTCTCTTTCGGCTGCCGGGGGCATTAATGAGAAAACAATTCAGGAAGTAGAAGCAGCAGGAGCCGATGTAGCAGCAGTTGGTGCTGCCATCTACAGTGCTAAGTCTCCTGCCGAAGCCGCCCGTATTTTACGGGAAAAGATTAACTCAAAAGGATAACGACTGTTTAGGCGATCGCCCAATTAAGGCGATGGAGGCAGTTGCTGAAAATGTTCGCGGTACAGTCATTGAAGGCTGCGGACATTTTATTCCTGAAGAACTGGAGTACCTGGTTGAAAAGCTACTCCAGTTCTTTGGTGAGGATTACAAAAAAAAGAGCATCCCAAATTTTTTTAGTACGTGAGATGCTCCTGACTAGAAATCGCTTTTACACAGTCGAAACCCACTTACATGGATTGTAAAAGGATTTTGATTGTGTAGTAGCGAATTATATGACAGTGTTGAGGAATTGACAGTGCGTGTAACCCATCAGCACCAATCCATCTTAATTTCTTTAATTTCAGTGCGTTGAAAAACACTTTAGCTCTTAAATCGCAATTTATTGACCGGCGGGAGAGCAAGGCTCTCACTGAGGTTTTAGGGATCGGGGGTTTAACCTGTCATGAATAGGGCGATCGCTATCGCTAAACTCAACAAATGCCTTAGTCAAGACAGTAAATGTGGACAAAGGAAAGTAGCAATGATAGCAACAATTAGAAAATCCAATTATACAATCCGCGATCAAAAAGGCAAAGTATCCTTCTACGTTCTCTTGTGGAAACGCAAAGGAATTTCTCTAGACCTTTTTGATAACTATTGGAGAGACGTTCATGGCCCAGTCTGTGCACGACTACCAAGTCAACACCAATATTGGCAATTTCACCTGTCTGAAAATGAAGGTGGTTTGTGGCCAACTATGAGGGGCATTGACTACATATGTCCACAAGAAGACCAGTTTAACGGGATTGCCGAATTAACCTTTGAAACAGAAGCCGAACGTGATATATGGTTCCAATCTGCTACCATCCTCATGGATGATGAGCATAACATATTCAGCAAAGCAATTGGCTACAACACTAGTTTTGGTAATTCTCAAACCTATATTGATAGTATTCCCGCAGGAGATCCTAACGGCAAACTAAGTGTAATTAAGTTTCACGTCATGGTGAAGAAATCCGATGCCGTGAGTGTAGAAGCTTTTCGCCGATATATGACAGATAACTTTGCACCAGCTGTTATCCAGAGTGATTCTGTTCTCAAGTTTCGACTGCATTTGTTTGAGCAAGTAGATAACTCTCGCCCAGATGCGGCTGGAGTATCTCATTACGAATCGTCAGAGAAACAGTATCAAGCTGCCTTTGAAATTGCTTTTACCAATCCTCTGGAAATGGAAACATTCTTTGCTTCCAAAGAATACGCTGCTGCTATTAAAGACCAAGCTAAATATGTCCAGCGACTTTTACCATTTCCTGAGCGAACGGCTTACACCTTTGTCTACGACGGCAAAATGACTCTGGCGGGTCAGCGAGGTTCCACAGTAGCAGAACTGATTGCAAATATTGGCGCAACTAATCAACTTAAGGAGGACGTAGTTAGTCTTATGTTAGAACAGAAACTTATCTCCAACTCAAATGATCACTCGAATGGTTCCCAAAATACTACCAGCACATTTATTAATAAACGAACTAACTACTACAAAGATTTATCAGCAGATTATTCTCGACCAGGACTCGTAACTCCTTATGTAGCGAAAAAACTCATAGAAGATGCCGAGAATTTTATCGCCATAAAACAAAGGACATTGCCACAAATTGGTCTGGATTATACTCTGGAACAGATTGAACAAGAGAACAGAGAATGGTGGCCAACTCATTGCGAGGCATTAAGGCAGGGACGAGGCGATATATTAACTGGCGAATATCGCGATGATTTGGTTTATTTCTGTCAGGATGGCCCCTATCAAGGTTTGGAGCAACAAAAAGAGCGTGAGCAACATTGGTGGGCATTAATTGCCCAACCAGGTGTGACTATGTGCTGGCCAATCGTCATGTTTCATGGTGAAGTTACCTTCTTTGAATGGAAGTGTGTAGATGATGAAACCAACGAAACATTCGCCAAGGGAAATGTTACCTGGATTCGACGCGGGCATAGAGGTGGATGCTATCTCAAAACAGAACAATTGACCTTCTATCGCGATGTTTTTGCTCCCGGTGGACTACTGAAGTTGATCACAACTGCCTAATACCATTTTGGATTTTAAATTTTGCGAAAACAAGTAGCAGAAGTGAAACCAAATGGCAGTAGATGAAAATCGGAAATACAAAAATGCAGTTTTGGATGACTTAGAACTGCAAACAGGTTTAAAAGACCTCAACTCGAAGTTTGGTGACTTTGTTACTCGTGTAGCTGGTAAAGCATGGGGTCTACCATTAATTGATCAAAAGACTAAGGCGCTAATTGCGATCGCAGTTGATGTTGCTAATCAGAATCACAAAGGCCCCGGCAATCCTTTTACAGTACATGTAAATATGGCTCTTAAACAAGGAGCTACTCGTAAGGAAATCACAGAACTTCTTTTATTTATGTGCGTTTACGCAGGATTTAATAAGGTCGCAGCCTGCTTCGGCACGCTAAATGAGATTTTTAACCAGAGTAGTGTTGAATCAAGGATATCTGCAATGAAAGCAGCAACAAAAAAAGCCAATTATGCAATCCGAGATCAAAGTGGCAAAGTAGCCTTCTATGTTCTCCTGTGGAAAAGAAAAGGTATTTCCTTAGAGCTTTTTGACGACTACTGGAGAAATGTACATGGGCCTCTCTGCGCCCGATTACCAGGTCAGCATCAATACTGGCAATTTCACCTGACTCATAATCATGAGGGTAGTTTGTGGCCAAGCATTCCAGGGATTAATTACACATATCAGACAGAAGATCAATTTGATGGCATTGCAGAACTAACCTTTGAGACAGAAAGCGATCGCCAAGCCTTTTTTCAATCGTCAGATCCTCTTATGGCTGACGAACATAACTTATTCAGGAAAGCAGTCGGCTACAACACCAACTATGGCAATTCCCGAACCTTCATTGATGGTATCCCCACGGGAGAACCAAACGGTAACGTAGATGGGTTGAAATTCCATGTAATGCTCAAGAAAGCTGATAGCGTTAATCTAGCAGCCTTTCACCAACATTTGACAGAGCGCTTTGCCGCAGCGATTGTCCAGAGTGATAACGTCCTAAAGTTCCGACTGCATTTGTTTGATGAAACAGACAATTCCCGCCCAGATGTTGCTGGGGTGTCCCATTCCGAACCACTAGAGAAGCAATATCAAGCGGCGTTTGAAATTGCGTTTGACAATCCTCTAGAAATGAAAGCATTCTTTGCCTCCCCAGAGTACGCTGCTGCTTTCAAAGACTTAGCTAAATATGTGAAGCAGATTTTACCATTGGGAGAACGCAGTGCTTACACCTTTGTATATAACGGCAAATTGACCTTAGCAGGTCAGTGGAGTTCTAATGTTGCAGATTTAATTGTGAAAGTAGGAGCAACCAATCAATTAAAGTTAGACATAGTTTCTCTACTAAACGGTAAAGAAGCTGTTAAGCCTGGGTTAGGTCATTATCTCCAAGGAGTGCAACACGTCGGGGTTACAGTTCAAGATATGGAAAAATCCCTCGAATTTTACACAGAGGTGTTAGGAGGGCAGATAGTTGTTATAGAAAATAATCTCATGGGAGATACAATGCAAAACACTCTCTTTCAAAAAGAGGAGTTAGATGCATTAACCCAAGGAGTTAACCCCAAAACTTTAGGTATCCCCAGTCTTAGGGATGCTAAAGAAGCCTTAGATATTAAATTCATCTCCTTTGGTAATACCTGCGTTGAACTGATTTATTTTCGAGATGCGGCAATACAAAATTCCCATAATTCAGCCGTTGATCGCATTTCTTTCCACATTGGTCATGTGAATGCCATGCACCTCTCTTTTCACGTAAAAGATGATGTGGATTTAAATGTTTTCGCCAAAATATTTGAAGAAGAATGCCATAGACGCGGCATGGAAAAGGTTGTTTGTAATCGCGTAATTAAAGTCAAATCTGAAGAAGAAAGAAGAAAAGTAGCCCTCAAATATAATTCTTCTAAATTTTGGCACGAGCCAGATTCATTAAATGCAGATCAACCAGAGGAAGACTTTGGTGAACTAGAAGGTTGGGCATTGTTCTACTGTAAAGGGCCAAACGGAGAACAATTAGAATTCAACCAAGCTACTCGCACAGTTAAAGGACATTTTACTAAAGCACAGGAGGAATATAACATGGTAAACAATACACATTTCGCTGTTTTAGATTCTAAAGATTCTCAACAGATAGGAATATCGGAAAGAGTTTATGCCACATTTAGCAGTCCTGTAAATGCTTCATTATCAACTGTTTGCAATGTGTTACTGGACACAATTGAAAACCCAGGACGCTACAATCCAGAAGCTCACAATTACAAAATTCTGGAGAGATATAACAATGACGTACTGCGTGAAATCAAAGTTCTCAATATCACGGTTGAGGAAAAAATAACTTGGAACGAAAAAACTGGGGAAATCCGACACACCTTAGTCAATAATCCTTTATTCATTGGTCAGGCAGTTAATGCAGTTGTTCGTCCTGCTAGTAACAATCCTCATGAACCTCTGGTAATTAGTTATACCTTGGACTGGGAACCTTACAATCAGGAGGGTCGAAAGGTTGCTCAAAAAATTCAAGAAAATATTGCCCAATCAGTTAAGCAGGTTGTTCTGAACTTAAAAACTGTTGCCGAACAGCAAGAAAATAGATTACAAACTACAGTTTTTAATGGTAAAAATGCCAGCCAATCTACTTCCGAAAAATTTCCAGGTGCAACAACAGACTTAGTTAAGCAGCTGTTCTCCAGAGGTGAAGCGTTTGATTCGGAAGGATTCATAAGCTTTTTTACCGACACACCAGTTTATCAGTTTGGCAATTTTGATGTGTGTTTTGATAAAGCAGCAATGAAGAAATCTGGGGACGCTTTCTTTAATGGTATCTCTGCTGTCTACCACGACATCAAAATGATGTGGGAAGTTGGTGACATAGTATTTGTGGAAATGGATGTTACCTACTGGCGTAAAGATGGCTCAGTTATTACACTTCCTTGTTTCGATATCTTCCGCGTAGAAGGAGATAAATTCTCAGAACTGCGGATTTTTATGGATGTGAATCCTGTATTTGATCCTACAATTACTGTCCCTAATTCCGCCTCTGTGTTTACTGTCAGTGAAGGTAAAAGACTAATGCCGCCCAACACTATGAAGAAGCACTTCGCTGAACATCCTGAAGCAAGACAAAGGGTACAAACTGGATTTGCCCCTAAATGGTCAGTAGCTAACCCACCTAAGTGGTCAATAACTAGCGATGGTTTTCTTTACTGAACCGTAGCAAATGTGATCTAACTGCTAGAAGGAGCCATATAAAGATAGTTTGATTGCTTCTTTCAGAGGTATAGCGAAAAAAGTCTGAAGGCTCTTGAAGTTTCTCAAGACTTTATAGCATTGCTGAATAAAAGTATGAAAATCTCACGCAGAGAGAAAAGATTAAGTTTTCGCACTTTTGTGCAATAGTTGGGAATGATTCATACTTAAATTCAGCAATGCCAAGTTTTTCCTTCCTCTTTTAAGAAAATAAGCTAATCGTTATTCATCTTTTCAGATTTTTTTCAGATTTAATCCAGTTAGCACATAGTTCTGTCACTAATCAGGCGATTATTCCTTTACAAGATATTTTGGGATTGAATACTTCTGCTCGAATGAATTTATCTGACGAAAGTGTAGGTAACTGGAGGTGGTGTTATGAGTCTGCGGCTTTAACAAAAGAACTATGCGATAGCAATTTAACAGCAATATTGCACCTCTCATTTAGAGGATGTTTGAAAATTCATCCAACGTATGTTTGACTACCCTGGCTACCGAAAAGTTGAAACGAGAGAATCAGGGTTATGGGACTTGGTAGCACTTCTCTGAGTTGCATTTAAGGCTCAAGCCGACACTTTTCAAACAACCTCTTAGGTAAAACTTCATATTACTAGGAGATTAACTATGGCAAAGGTCAATTACTCAGCACATGACAAAGATGGGACAACAGTATTATATATACTTCTTAAAAAGCGAGAAGAAATAGATTGGCAAACATTCTATAGCTATATTTGAAATTGCCTTTAAAAATAAGATAGACATGGAAACTTTCTTTAATTCAGAACCGTATGCTTCTGTAATGAAAGATCAGGGTAAGTATATAAAGCAATTTGCTAGTTTTTTAGAAGAGGGTACTTACACTTTTGTCGATAACGGTAAGTTAACCCTAGCTGGACAAAGAACTTCCACAGTAGCGGAACTTATCGCAAACCTGGGTGCAACCAATCAAACACAGGACAACATACTCAATCTTATGCTTGGCAACGATAAATCGAGGGTTGTCGTCTGATATTGGAACCACTTTATCTTGACCGGAGTTCATATCTAAATAATGCTAAATGCCTTAGCATTATTTTATTTACTGATATGTTTGTATGGTTTCACTCAGTTCATGGTTGTGACATTATTCTGGAAGGCATATTACATCATTTTTAGTTGCCAAAAAACCACACGATTTAAATATTGAATTTTCCAATATTTAAATCGTGTGTCGCTCTCATGTATTGCTAATTACCGAAACATAAATGAATAGATTTGAATTCTAATAATTATTTCTATTCACATGAATTTTGTTTTTCAACACTCGTTAATAACTAAAGGATGGCTCTATGTCAATCAAGGGATTAATTAAAGGTTTAAGAGAATTCCGTCAAAACTACTTCTGCACACATCAGGAGTTGTTTCAGCGACTTTCTCATTACCAAGCTCCTGAAGTACTCTTCATCTCGTGCTGTGATTCTCGAATTGATCCTAATCTGCTAACTCAAACCCAGCCAGGAGAGCTATTTATCCTTCGTAATATTGGCAATATAATTCCACCGTATGGAATAACTCAAAGTAGCGAGGGCGCTGCCATTGAATATGCAGTTCAGGCTTTGAAGGTCAAAGATATCATTATTTGCGGTCATTCCGATTGTGGAGCGATGAAAGGATTGTTACAGCTAGGCAAACTCTCTGAACAGATGCCTTTAGTCTACGATTGGCTAAAACATCATGGACAGGCGACCCGTCGCCTTGTGGAGGATAACTACAAAGACTGTTCTGGTGAGTCTCTTCTAAGGGTCACAATTGAAGAAAACATTCTGACTCAAATCCAAAACTTAGAGACCTATCCAGTCATTCGCTCCAAACTTCGAGCAGGTGAACTGTACCTACATGCTTGGGTGTATGAAATTGAAATAGGAAGAGTTTTCGCTTACAACGCCAGTCTAGGACAGTTCGTGCCAATTGAAAATTTATCCCCTGTACCTAATCCTTTACCTTTAACTAATATACACGCCTAATATATAGGACTATGATTTGATTTTTGAAAAAACTCCGTACAACTAAAACTCAAAGAGCATTCTTTTCTCTTGCACTTCTCTACGAGAGGCTGCGCCAACGGCAAGCTCACTGACCACCTCTTGCCTGCCTACACAGATAAGTTCAAAATCAAATCGGATTGCCATAGCACATGAAACGTTCCAAGAATAGTGGTGCACTGTATGAGTGTAAAAAGTTTATTAGTCGCGTTAAGAATTCGTTTAAAGGTAAATATCAACTCTACAGTGGTGAACAACTGCATTGGCTTAAAGTTGTTTTACGACTAGAAAGTTCAATCATTCCAATTGTCATTCCTTGGGTTATCTTTTTTAGCATCTATGGTTTCTTAGTATCATTACTTTACCATTTTGGGTTGCCTATAGGATTTCCCCAAGGGAATCGTGTTGTTACTAATGCTGTTCTAAGTTTTAATATAGGCTTGACGCTATTATTGGTTTTTCGGACAAATACAGCTCATGAACGCTTCTGGGAAGGTCGTAAGCTTTGGGGAGCTTTAGTTAATACGGTTCGGAACCTAATCCAAAACATATACGTAGTAATTAAAGAGCAATCACCCAAAGATAGACGAGACAAAGAGGCAATTCTTCGTCTTATCGTTGCTTTTGCTTTCGCCATGAAAATACATCTCAGGGGAGAAAAAGTGAATGAGCAGTTAGCGTCATTGATGTCAGAAAGCCAATATTTCAAGCTAAAAGATGCAAAACATCCTCCATTACAAATTGCCTTTTGGATTAGGGATTATCTACAGTATCAGCATGACCGCAATTGTCTCAATATCTACCAACTCACTACATTACACACATTAGTAGATGAATTGTTAAACATTTTAGGTGGCTGTGAACGTATTTTGAAAACTCCACTTCCCTTAATATACGCCATTAAACTCAGACTACTAGTCGGAATATACTGCATAATATTGCCTCTTGAAATAGTTACTTATCTAACTTGGTGGACAGGTGTAGTCATAGCTTTTGTGAACTTTACATTATTAAGTATTGAACACATTGGTTCAGAAATTGAGGAACCTTTTGGAAATGATCCAAATGACTTACCTTTGGATTTGATTTGCAACACGATACTAAATAATGCTGAAGAGATGATTACAATTGTTTCTAAAAATATACCTTATATTCCGCAGGTAAGCGAGGAGATTAATCAGTAAGTCAAAAACTTTTTCTTCAAGGAGCGATCATTAAAATGTTGGCAGCTTATGATACTTCTAAATTTAAAATACTCTAACCAGCAGAGATAAGTAAATGAACAAAAATATTTACAGTTATCATTTTACTTAACTAGCAATGAAGGCATACTCGCTCGACTTACGACAAAAAATAATCGATACCTACGTTAAGGACAAAATATCTCAGCGTCAGCTAGCAGAACGATTTCGAGTAACCTTGAGTTTTGTGGAAAAATTGCTGAAACAATATCGAGAGACTGGAAATATTGCTCCCAAGGTTCGCATACAACAAACGCCAACAAAGCTCTCGCAGGAACAATTAAACGTTTTGTCTTCGATTGTATCGGATCATAATGATGCAACCTTGAATGAACTTTGTATACTTTTAGAACAACAAACCGGAGTTTTGATTGGTCGCTCAACCCTAGATAGAATGCTGAAAAAGCTAAACCTGAATCTCAAAAAAAAGACTACATTCTACCGAAAAAGAGAGTGAACGAGTTCAATCCCTAAGGGTAGAATTCTGGCAAACTGCTCAAGGAATTCTCGCCCAAGACCTTATATTTATCGACGAGTCTAGTATAAATTTATCTTTAGTAGGACTTACGCAAAACTACACTCTGTAGGGGCAACTCATGAATTGCCCCTACTTGAAAATTAGGGTTTCGGCTATTGTTTGCGTAAGTCCTGTTTACTACGAGTATTTACTCCTGCGCCCAAAGGCAAACGAGTGAAAGGTAAACTTCCTATTAAACACTGTCTTTAAAAGATATCCGAAGCTGGCTTACTCATTGTTGCTAACATACCTCAGTAGACTAGGAAATGCTATAAAAGTATTTTTGGAAACCAACTATAAATTGTAGTTATGTATATAGATTCAATCACTAACAGAGTTTATGGAAAATAGCTAAGAGAATCAGGAAATTATCCGAGCAAATGCAGCCAAAATATTGCTGTTCACTGTTTGTGGAGTCCAGTTGAAGTGAACAGCGATTTTTTCAATATACCAGCTATGTGCATTTAATCTGACTGTATCTGCTGGAGCTTTTACTTTCTGGGGTACATATTATCTTCGCTTGAGAATTTCATTTACGGATATTGTCTTTAAGTCCGCAAGGACTTTTTGTGATATATTCATACTTGTAGACGTCTGCTGCTCTTATATTAAATATCTTTCGTTGCAGTAAAAAATAAGTAACAAACTATAGTTCCAAAATAGTTTGCTCCAGAGTAACTAAAATCACATGTTGCACCAAAGTAACGATTTTAATCGTGGCTACCCGAACACAGATGCGGAGTAAGTTTCCGTTTGCGTGGCGTCCCGTAAGGTTTGGTAGCGTGCATCCGCAGACTACCAAACCCTTGATTTTCCGTCAGTTCGCGCAGGCGGATTTCGGTTGTGTCGTTGCGACTTCAGTAGTTCGGTGCTTTGGTGCAAAATGTAGGTAAATTAATCACAAAACCAAGCCAGTTATTTTATAGCTACCAAGATTGGGGATTGAATGAAACTTACAAAGCAGAAGCGCAAACGTGGGCTTATTCTGACTCCAGAAGGATTACAAAAACTTCAGTCTGCTAGACTGGCTGCCGAATCAAACGAAAATTATGGAAACAGGTATACCTTTGAAGATTTAAGTGAGCGGATTGGAATCAACACGGCGACAATTTCTAAGGTGCTGTCTCGCGAAGACGGAGTTGACAAACGAACAATTGAGCTTTTCTTCCAAGCTTTTAATATAAAGCTGGATAAAGATTGCTACACCAATTCTGACCAAGCTCAACACCAAGATTGGGGAGAAGCAACTAATGTATCAGTTTTTTATGGGCGCACAGAAGAAACAGCCACATTGGAACAGTTGCTCCTTGAGGATCGGTGTAGGTTAGTAGCAGTGTTGGGAATGGGAGGAATTGGTAAATCGGCTCTGGTTATAAAGCTGACAGAGCGTATTAAAGATAATTTTGAATATATCATATGGCGATCGCTGCGAGAAGCTCCGCCCATCAAAAATATTTTAGCTAGCTTGATCCAGTTCTTATCCGATGAGCAAGAAACAGAAGCTTCTTTACCAGAAAGTGTAGGCGAAAGAATATCCCGACTGATTGATTTTCTGCGCCAGTATAGGTGTCTGCTGATACTAGATAATATAGAGTCAATTCTGCAAAGTGGTAGTCGAGCCGGACTTTACCGAGAAGGATATGAAGGTTATGGGGATCTGCTCAAACGAGTGGGAGAAGTAACTCACCAAAGCTGCTTACTGCTGACAGGTCGAGAAAAACCTAAAGAAGTAGCAGCATTAGAAGGAGAAACATTATGTGTACGTTCACTTCTTCTCGGTGGTTTGCAGGCGGCGGATGGGCAAGAAATTTTGAAAGTCAAGGGAGTCTCTGCTTCTGAGTCAGAATCCAGCAAACTAGTAGAGCGCTATGCAGGTAATGCCTTAGCTTTAAAGGTAGTTGCCACCACTATTCAAGATGTATTTTGTGGTAAAATTGATGAATTTTTACAACAAGAAACAACTGTTTTTGGTGATATTCATGAGCTTTTAGAGCAGCAGTTTTTGCGTTTGTCAGATTTAGAAAAGGATGCAATGTACTGGCTAGCCATTAATCGGGAGCCAGTTTCCCTATCAGAAATACGGGACGATATTGTATCACAAATACCACCACAAAGATTGTTGGAGTCTTTAGAGTCTCTGGTGAGGCGATCGCTAATTGAGAAAAGTGAAGGACTATTCACGCTACAAGCTGTAGTGATGGAGTACATGACTCAGCGATTTATAGATCAAGTTTGTCAAGAAATTGCTAATCATCATATTGATTTGTTCAGGTGTCATGCTTTGATGAAGGCAATGGCGAAAGACTACGTGAGGGATATTCAAATTCGCCTGATTGTTCAACCAGTTATAGATGGGTCGCTTGGTGTTTTTAGAAGCAAAAAAAATCTGGAAAATCACCTAACCAAAATTTTGGCAAATCTACGAGAAACATCACCCTTAGAACAAAGTTATACGGCTGGGAATGTCCTGAATCTGCTTTGTCATCTGGGAACTGACCTCAGCGGCTATGATTTTTCTTCTCTGACTGTTTGGCAAGTAGATCTGCGGAATGTAGAATTGCACGATGTAAATTTCCAAAACGCCAATTTCGACAGGTCTGTTTTTGCTGACATCTTCGGTGGTATTTTATCGGTAGCCTTTAGCCCTGATGGTAAACTCTTGGCTATGGGTGATACCAATGGTGAGATTCACTTGTACCAAGTTTCGGATTGGAAACAACTTAGAATATATAAGGGTCACACTAACTGGGTCGTGTCGCTTGCTTTTAGTCCTGATAGTAGTACTCTCGCTAGCGGTAGTACTGACTATACTGTGATGCTATGGGATGTCAGTACAGGTCAATGCTTTCATACCTTAAGGGAACATAGTAATGAGGTTTGGTCAGTCGCTTTTAGTCCTGATGGTGATGTGGTAGCGAGTGGTAGTGATGACCAGACAGTTCGGACATGGAGTATCAGCACTGGTAAATGCTTAAGAATTTTTCAAGGACATACAAGTTGGGTACTATCAGTTACTTTTAATTCAGATGGTCAAAAGCTGATGAGTGGTAGTGATGACCACACTGTCAGGTTATGGGATAGCAGCACTGGCGAATGCCTTAGAACTTTCCAGGGACATGATGATGGGATACGGTCAATCAGTGTTAGTCTTGACAGTCAGACATTGGTGAGCGGCAGTGATGATTACACAGTTAGGTTGTGGGATATTAACACAGGTAAATGCCTCAGAATTTTCCAGGGACATTCTCATCGTATATTTTCAGTTGCCTTCAACTCACAAGGTAATACTTTGGCAACTGGCAGTCATGATCAGACAGTAAGATTATGGGATGTCAGCAGTGGTGAATGCATTAAAATTTTGCAAGGACATACGGGCTGGGTTTGGTCAGTTGCTTTTAGCCCAAAGGGTGACATACTAGTTAGTGGCAGCGACGACCAAACGGCAAAGATATGGACTGTCAGCGTAGGCCAATGCCTCAGAACTTTCCAGGGATATACGAATCAAGTACTCTCAGTCTCTTTTAGCCCGGATGGACAGATACTAGCAAGTGGAAGTTGTGACAAAAGGGTAAGGTTATGGAATATCAGTACTGGTGAATGTCTCAGAACTTTGACAGGCCATTCCAATCAGATATTTTCGGTCGCCTTTAGTCCAAAGGGCGATAACTTAGTCAGTGGTAGCAAAGACGGAATGGTAAAGCTATGGAGTGTTAGCAATAATAAATGCGTGAGAACTTTCCAGGGACATCGTGCTGCTGTCCGGTCAGTTGCCTTCAGTCCTGATAGTGGTATGGTAGCAAGTGGTAGTGAAGACCAAACAATAAGGTTGTGGAATGTCCTTACAGGTCAAACCTTAAAAATTATCCAAGGACATCATGATGCAGTCTGGTCAGTTGCCTTTAGCCCCAGAGGGACAATGCTAGCAAGTGGTGCTTGGGACAATACAGTTAAGTTATGGGATGTCAGCACTGGTGAGTGCCTCAGAACGTTAGAAGCGCATACTAGCTGGGTTTACGCAATTGCCTTTGCTGGGGATGGTGATACGCTGGTAAGTGCAAGTCCAGATCGAACATTAAGATTATGGAGTATTAGCACTGGTGAATGCATTAAAATTTTGCAGTTAGATACAAATTGGATACAATCAGTTGCCTTTAGTCCAGACAGCCGGATACTAGCGAGTAGTGTTGACAATACAGTCAAGTTATGGGATATCAGAACTGATGAATGCCTTAAAACTTTGCAAGGACATACAGCTTGCATCTGGTCAGTCGTCTTTTGCCCGGATAATCAAACTTTGGTTAGCAGTAGCGAAGATGAGACAATTAGACTTTGGGATGTTAGAACAGGTGATTGCTTAAAAATTCTAAAAGCTGAGAAACTCTACGAGCGTATAAAGATTAAGGGAGTTGCAGGTTTAACTGAAGCGACGATTATGACGCTGAGAACCTTAGGGGCAGTTGATTGAACAACCCCAAATTAACCGATTAATCGGTTAATTTGGGGTCACTATCAACTTTGTCAGTTACCGTATTATTTCCATGTTAGCTGCCACTCATTTAACTCTTTTTTAAGTAAGGGGACAAAATCAATTACACAATGTCATTGCGAATGGAAAGAAGCGGAATGTTCGCGTAGCATCTCCACAAGACTCTCCACGAACGTTCGCAATGACTATAAATATTTTTTTTGTACGCCTACTTACTGTAGCTAAAAAGTTGAAAATATCGATTGTTAGATCAAGCCTAATCTATTCACAAGTTTAGGACTTACGCAAAACTACACGGTGTAGGGGCAATTCATGAATTGCCCCTACCTGAAAATCAGGGTTTTGGGTATTGTTTGCGTAAGTTCTGAAATTGAATAGCCCTGATATTTCAAAAAGAGGGGATAATGTCTGCTGACAATTCCTGCTTAAATTCCGTGACCAAAATTGTTTCCAACTCAAGTTCAACATCATTCAAGACTTGCAACAAGATTTGGGAACTGATCGCAGTGAACTGGCTTATAGAGTCTTGGCTTAAAGACTGCTGCTCAATACTGATATTTGTTATGGTCATCATCGTATCCTCGTAAAGGTTATTTAGAAAGTACAGTTCAGAGTGCCTGAGATAAATATCTTAGGCTTTCATTGAATAGCCCTGATATTTCAAAAAGAGGGGATAATGTCTGCTGACAATTCCTGCTTAAATTCCGTGACCAAAATTGTTTCCAACTCAAGTTCAACATCATTCAAGACTTGCAACAAGATTTGGGAGCTGATCGCAGTGAACTGGCTTATAGAGTCTTGGCTTAAAGACTGCTGCTCAATGCTGATATTTGTTATGGTCATCATCGTATCCTCGTAAAGGTTATTTAGAAAGTACAGTTCAGAGTGCCTGAGATAAATATCTTAAGCTTTCAGGTCATGTTGATAGTGGTTGACATTGAGATGCCATGCCTATATGACTGACTTGAGTGGCCTTAATATATTCTGGAGTTCCTCCTCCAATACGTAGCCTTCTTTAGGTGGGCTAAAGCATATCAGTGCAGTTTTGTAACAGGCACTGACTACGGGCACGAAATGCTCATGAGTAAGACTCGCAATCATCTTAACTGTTCCTTTCATATGCTCTTCCTCGCTGCCTAAACGACTGTGTACATAGAGGCAACGGGTAGCCTTAATCTCTTGTGGCAGCAATTTTTCTACTCCCTGAATATACTTCTCTCCAATACCCATAGCAAGACGTTCCAAAGTATAGCAATAGCCAAGGCAACCAATTGAATCTGGAGCTTGCACACTTTGAGTGAAGTAATTTACCAAAGCTGTCGCAGCAGATGGAACGAGTGCTTGCACTACAGCCTCAGCTTCATATCCCATTGACTGAATATCGAGCAGGGCGAGTCGGTCATGACCAGCCTCCTCTTTAGCTTTCTGTGCAGCCCACTCTGCTAAGTTTGTGCGACCAGATGCAGCAAAGCGTTGAGCCGCTTCTTCCATCAGTCGTGAGGTATGGCGGCTTGAATGGTACGCACCTGCCATTCGCCATACCCAACGTATAGGAGTCAGCTTTGGTGGTCTGCGATCGCTCTTTACAGTGTGCCAAGCATAGGCGATCGCCCTATCTAAAAGCTTCTGAGTTTGAGCGATCCTGTCTGCATCACTTATTTTTGAAGCGGTGCGATCGCTGCTTCCCGCAGGATTAGGTTGATGTATCCAAGTGCGTTTGGCAGTTGCCACCACTACTTCGTCAGACAGAATACACGCGGATTTAGTATTAATCAAAAAGTCATTACGCATGGTTCGTTTCCTCAGTTGCGGTTACTACAGACAGAATGAGAAAAAGTCACTTGTGGCAATAATCCAGTTGTTGCAAAAGATTTATTCACCTAAAAGCATTCTTGGCGCGTAGTTCCTGAAGACCTTTAAAAAGTACTAAAGTACTTTTTAAAGGTCTTGAGTTTAAAAGTTAAAAAGTCCTTTTGTACTAAAGCTCAAAAGAACTTTGATACTCATTATGATACTTTTATGACACAGCAGGAGATTTTAATCACAACAAAATTTTCCCAATACTTAAAAGTTATATTGCAGAAAGGAACAAACTAATAGCTCGTTCCAATATATCTTTTCAAACCTCTCAGAAGCGATTTACGTATATCTGCTTCAAGCAAAAAAACTTTGGAGGCTCTATATTTCACAGCGCAATAAAATGCTTTATCAGTTATCGTGGTCTATAACTGAATTGCATATACTGACAAAAACGTTTGTAGGCTAACTAGAAAAAGCTTAGCTACAGAAATATTTCTGAAAGTTTAGGTAAACTTTCTTTCTTATTTGCAACAACAAAGTCATATTATCATGCCCTGACAATTTTTGGATAAAGAGTGTACATGTATTGACATTTTTTGTAATTTTGCCGATTACAGCGAAGCAAGTCTATGGTTTTTAGTGGGTATCTGTGCTGGAAACGACCTTTAGTTCAGGCCGCTCAACCCTTTATTGACTAGGTTAAGATCACCATCCCTTTCTTAAGATAAATTTAAAAATGCGAATCAAAAAATCATTTTTTATTTGATGGGGGTTGGGGCGATGGTGACGGTAAAGCCTCTAGCATGAAATAAAATACTTCAAGTTACCCGTCAATCTAGTTAAACAGGTTAAGAAACAAGAAACTTAAAGCTGCGAAGTGTATAAATCTAAAACTGCCCTCGAAGAGTTAGTATTATTTAATGCTAATATAGCAATCGGATGCCCTTTTTAAAGGCTGAAGTTCCAGTATGTTATGAGGTAATACTTTTCATAGATTGTCCTACAGAACTGAAGTTTATTGATACTGAGTCTTGCAGCCCTACAAAGTTTTGTAAAATGAACATCGATAACTTAAGGATAGACTTAACAACTTAACTGCATAAGAAAAGCGCTGAAACACTTGCTTTATCTCTACTGTCACTCAACTCCTCTTTAATTTCTTGACCACCGAAGTTCTGTCCGGGGAAATCGGCGCTCAGACTTCTCTGTGCAACTACTTTTACGTCTTTGTGTGAGACTAAATTCATACTCTTGTTCAGAAACGCCAATATTTTTATTTTTTTCTCCAATCCTGGCTGTTAAATCAATTCACTGCTTCCGAAACTGGGGAAGCACAATTCCAAGCTACCCATAAAATTTTGCTAAATAACTTCTTTTCTTGCTTTGAAGCGAATTAGCAAATTAAGATGTCTAGACTATTTCGCAGTTGGAAGGTACTTTGTAGTCGATTCATAATTAGACTTTTTGCAAAAGTCCCTAATACCCCACCCCCAACCCTCCTTACTTATGGGGTGGGCTTATTATTTTTAATTTATACAAGAGGTTGATTGATTAGATGTATTGCAAAAATAATTGACCAGTCTGGAAATCACTTTCCAAAACAGTCCAACATGTGTGTACAAAGGACTTGAAGTCCAAAAATATTAGTCTGTTAAAAAGAGCGTAGTTATAAGTCAGTTATTATTTTTCCGTAATAGCCGCTTTAATAAGAGAATTTTTACAAAACTCCCACCGTAATAGTATAAAAGCTTAAATTTGGTCTTAACTCAAAGATTTTAGCTGGCTAATACTTTCCTAAATTGTTAAAGATACATAGAGAAACAAGTTTTCTAGATTTATCAAAATCCAGTGCAAATAATCATTGTAACGGCTGCACTGTCACAATCGATGGAAAGCTAAAGCAAATCATTCATCAAAGTTTTCTGTTTTATTAAACAAGCAAAGCACTTAATAGCTTTTATTCCAAAACAACTTTGGTGGCGGAAAAGCTAAATCTATGTAAAAAGTGGAGAAAAGATATGAGTCAGCCTAATTATCCAACACTGAAGCAAAATGCCAATACAACAGTATATAAAAATGCTGTTTTAGATAATGTAAAACTTCAAGATGCCTTAAAAAGTATCAATCCGAAATTTGGGGACTTTTGTACTCGAGTAGCAGGTGAAGCATGGGGTCTTCCGTTAATTGACCAAAAAACCAAGGCTTTAATAACAATTGCTATTGATGTTGTCAATCAAGATCAAGTTGGGGCTGGCAGTCCTTTTGCTACACATGTAAATATGGCTATGCAACAAGGCGCTACTCGTGCAGAAATAGAGGAGCTTCTTTTGTTCATGTGCGTTTATGCAGGATTTAATAAGGCCGCGGGGTGCTTTGGTACTCTGAATGATATTCTCAATTCAAATGAATAGCAGACTGATTTAGTACAAGATTGAAGATGAAGAAAAGGCTGTTGTAAATAGGTATAAAGGAGACACAAAAACATGGTAGTTAATGCTAAGAATCAGGGTAAAATAGGTGTGCTAATCGAAGAGCATTTTGACGAAATTGAATTTCGAGCATTTAATAGTTTTTTCCCGGATAATGGATACGAGATAGAGTACATTTCTCATCTTTGGAATCAAGATAAACTGACATTTAAGGGAATTAATTTAATAGAAGAAGTGACTGTTACAGTAGAAGTAAATGATATTGAACCTACCGATTATGAAGCTATTATTCTCATCGGTGCATACGCCATGGATCGTCTTCGCTATGAAAAGTATCCTAAACAAGGTCAACCCAATCAATCTCCTGCTGTCAGATTTCTCCGAAAAGCTGTCAAGGCTATGGATGCTGGCAAATTAAAGATTGGAACTATCTGTCATAGCCTTTGGCTGCTTTGCGCTGACCCAGAACTACTGAAGAATCGTGAAGTTACTTGTGCACATAACATTCTTTGTGACGTACAAAATGCTGGAGGCATCATTATTTTTGATGGAGATGGAACTAAAAATTTACACATTGATGGCAATCTGATCACAGCAAAACATCCTGAAGTAGTTGCCGAGTTCATGGAAATTTTCTTAAAGGCAATTAATGAGCAGAGATTACAGGTAACTACCAGGTAAAGTACTAGGATTAATAAATTGAGTCTGTCATGTGGGAAAGAAAAACGCTGCTAGTTTCTGAGCAGTCTGGTTGGATTGTTTGCAACTACGTTAACCCTAATAGCCAATTAAGTCTTGCGGAATTGTTCAGTTAATTATCAATTAACGCTCCAGATGAGAACAAAGACAAAATGATTACAACACAACTTCAATATCAAGCTGAAATAACAACAAACTACCAAGTAGAATTGGGACGTACATATCCTTTAGGTGCCAAGCCCGACAAACATGGAGTCAACTTTTCAATCTTTTCTGAACATGCCACATCTGTCGAATTGTTGTTGTTTGAGACACCTAATGACTCAGAACCCATAGAAATCATTCAGTTAGACCCAAAGCTCAACAAAACGTTCTTCTTGTGGCATATCTATATCAGAGGTTTAAAAGCTGGTGCTGCTTATGCTTATCGCATTGATGGCCCTCAAGATTTACATGGAAAAGGACACCGTTTTAACAAAAATAAAGTACTGATTGATCCTTACTCAAAGGGAAACAGTACTGCGCTATGGAAGCGCACTGATGCTTTAGGGTCGAAAGATAACTTGGCTACTTCAATGCGTAGTGTAGTCATAGACATATCAGATTATGACTGGGAAGGCGATCGCCCCATTAACCGACCCATGAATGAAACCATTATTTATGAGTTACACGTTCGTGGATTTACTAAATCACCTTCTTCTGGTTGCAAAAATCCTGGTACTTTTTCTGGAGTTATCGAAAAGATTCCTTATCTGCAAGAATTAGGGATCACATCTGTTGAATTGTTACCAGTATTTGACTTTGATGAAACGGAAGTTCTTCGAGAAGTCAACGGTAAGCAACTGAAAGATTATTGGGGATATAATCCACACAGCTTTTTTGCCCCAGAAACTTCATATTGTGCTTCTCCCAGTGAGAAAAACCCAATTACAGAGTTTCGGGATATGGTAAAAGCCTTGCATAAAGCAGGAATTGAGGTCATCTTAGATGTAGTCTTTAACCACACTGGTGAAGGAAACCATGAAGGCCCAACTATTAACTTTAAAGGGTTCTTTAATAGTATATTCTATCACCTTGTGCCGTTTGACAAACAGTACTACATGGATTACTCAGGGTGTGGGAACACAATTAACTGCAACCATCCCTTAGTCCAGAAGTTAATTGTTGATTGCCTAGAGTTTTGGGTGCAAGAGATGCACGTTGATGGCTTCCGGTTTGATGAAGCCTCTATCTTATCCCGTGACCAAAACGGAAACCCGATGGTTCATCCGCCTGTAGTTTGGCAAATTGAAACATCGGAAGTCCTTGCGGAGACAAAAATTATTGCTGAAGCATGGGATGCTGCTGGATTGTATCAGATTGGCTACTTTCCAGGATATCGTTGGGCGGAATGGAACGGACGCTTCCGAGATGACATTCGACGCTTTATCAAGGGAGATTCAGGACTTGTAGGCGCAGTTGCTAGGCGTCTTTCTGGAAGTGCTGATCTTTACCAAGCAAGCGGACACTTACCAATTAACAGCGTTAACTTTATTACCTGCCACGATGGGTTTACTCTCAATGACTTAGTTTCTTACAACAACAAGCACAATGAAGCCAATGGCGAGGGCAGTCGGGATGGAATAAATGACAATTTGAGTTGGAATTGTGGTGCTGAAGGAGAAACTAATAATTCCGAAATTGATGCTTTGCGGCGGCGACAAATTAAGAATTTTACAGCTATTCTTTTCCTGTCTCAGGGTGTGCCGATGATTACATCTGGTGATGAAATTAGACGTACTCAAAATGGCAATAACAATGCTTACTGCCAAGATAACGAAATCAGCTGGTTTGATTGGAATCTTGTGGAGAAGAATGCAGATATATACAGGTTTTTCAAACTGATAATTGATTTCCGTAAATGCTATTGCCATGACGCATTACACCGCCGCCACTTCTTCAACGGCGAAGTTAATGAGCGAGGTTTGGCAGACATTTCTTGGCATGGCTTACATTTGTTTAGACCAGCTTGGAACGAGGCTCATGGCAGAATTCTTGCTTTTACATTAGCAGGCTTTAAAGGAGCATCAGATATTCACATCATGCTCAATATGTACTGGGATACTCTAAAATTTGAAATTCCTCCTCTTGCAGCTAGGAAATGGTACAAAGTCATGGATACTGCTCAACCTTCTCCGATGGATATTGTGGAATCGGGGCAAGAGACTTTAATTCCAGAGGATTTCTGCTTAGTTCAAGGTCGTAGCATCGTTGTTCTCATTTCCAAATAGTTTGGCAGTTAATGTGTTTTGTACTAGGGATAGAAAAATCCCATAACTAAAGTTAGCAGTATCCAATCAGAGCACCTTTTTTTCAGTTTTAGGACTTACGCAAAAATCGCCGAAAAGCTTAATTTATCGAACTGCCAAGACGCCTTCTCTACGAGAAGAATCGTAGAGTGTGCGTAAGTCCTAAATTTATTAGTCCCCTAAAAATCTCCTTGATTTTCCATCATTAAATTGAGGAGCTTATATTATACCTCTTGCATAAATAATTTTTTGTCTCACGCAAAGGCGCAAAGAAAAAAGCGAAAAGAAGGACTTTTGCAAGAGGTCTATTCAATATCCTTCAAGGCTAGTTCTTTCGCCTACACCCTGACACTTGCCCCGAAAGGCTTTGGTCATCGACATTACATTTTAGGAGACAATTCAATGAATACAGTGACTTTCCCATTCTCAGATTTAATCGCTGGGTATGTTACAAACTTTAATTCTCAAAATGGAGCTTTTGGGACATTCAATCTTAAAACGACCGATGGAAGGGAGTTTGAAGTAGCCCTGTCTGATACGACCTATGCTGAACTAGTCCGAAATTTGGGTGAACCTTATTACGATTGCACTCTTCAAATGAGAGCAATGTTGGTTTCAGATCGCTACCTTTACGTGTACGGGACTTTTTATCCTGAGGATAGTCAGCATAAGTTTGAAGCTAAACATATTGTATTCCTTGGCAAAACTGAAAGTGAGTATGCATTTGAAAAGCAGGATTGGTGGGTCAATCAAGTACGGAGCCTTGCCAATTTTTACTTAAAAATGCAGTTTGAAGATGGGGAAATCGACTATCGGAAATATCGCACTAATTTAGGTTTGGTTGGTGCGAAAGAAATAAGCAATCGTCAAGAAACCGACACGATTTCGCGTTTAGTTTACGGTTTTGCTACAGCCTACCTAATGACTGGAGATGACCGTTACTTAGAAGCTGCGGAAAAAGGCACTGAATATTTGCGCGATCACATGCGTTTTCTGGATGAGGGTGAAGGAATTTGCTATTGGTATCACGCAATCGACGTTAAACCAGACGGTAGAGAGCAAAAAATATTTTCCTCAGAATTTGGGGATGACTACGACGCAATACCAGCTTATGAACAGATTTATGCACTAGCTGGTTTGACTCAGACTTATCGGGTGACGGGCGACCCAGGTATCATGAATGATATCGAATTGACTATGAATCTGTTCAAAAACTATTTTCTAGACAAAACAGACAAAGGCGGATTTTTCTCACACATTGATCCGATTAATCTCAGTCCCTACAGTAGCACCTTGGGTCATAACCGGGCGAAAAAGAATTGGAACTCAGTAGGTGATCATGCCCCAGCATACTTAATCAATCTTTGGCTGGCGAGTGGTAAGAATGAATATGCTGATTTACTTGAGTATACCTTTGACGCAATTGAAAAGCATTTTCCAGATTACGACTCTAGTCCGTTTGTTCAAGAACGTTTTCATGAAGATTGGAGTCATGATACAACATGGGGATGGCAACAGAACCGGGCAGTTGTGGGTCACAATCTCAAAATTGCTTGGAATCTAATGCGGATGCACCACCTAAAACCAAAAGAGAAGTATGTTGCCTTGGCTGAAAAAATTGCAGACATCATGCCCGCTGTTGGCAGCGACCAACAGCGGGGAGGGTGGTACGATGTTGTAGAGCGCATTTTAGAACCAAACCAAAAGACACACCGATTTGTTTGGCATGATCGCAAAGCATGGTGGCAGCAGGAACAGGCCATACTAGCCTACCTGATCCTCGCTGGCTCACTTGAAAATTCTCAGTACCAAAAACTAGCGCGGGAATCAGCAGCTTTTTATAATGCTTGGTTCCTCGATTACGCCGATGGGGGTATCTACTTCAATGTTTTGGCTAATGGAGTTCCCTACTTGCTAGGAACTGAAAGGGGCAAGGGTAGTCACTCCATGAGCGGTTACCACTCGTTTGAACTGGCGTACTTGTCTTGTGTTTATACTAATCTATTGCTTACTAAAAAGCCGATGGATCTGTATTTCAAGCCAAAACAAGGAGGTTTCAAAGATAATATTTTACGAGTTCAGCCCGATATTTTACCACCTGGCAGTGTACACATTGGCGAAGTTTGGATTAATGGGCAGCCTTATTCTGACTTTGATGCCCAAAACCTGACAGTCAAACTACCATTAACTCAGGACGAACTAAAAGTTAGAGTTAGACTTCTTCCCGCTCAAGTATTTTTCAATGCAACTTTGTTAGAATTAACCGGAGGTGTTGCTAAAATATCTTTAAGTGGTTTACTTGATGCCAATGCTTTGGGACTACTTGAGGAAGAATTGCAGAAAGCAACAGCCCAGTCAATCAAACGCTTAGTCTTGCTGTTAGACGATTTGAAATGTATTAGCGCAGCTGGTCTACGATATCTCATTTTCACCAAGCAAAAGTTGGGTAGCAATATTGATATTTATGTGGTTGGCGCACCTGAAAATGTATTAGATTTCTTGAAGAAAGGCGCATTTTGCGAGGGTGTTACTGTTTTAGAGCATTATGACAGTGTTGAACTGGCCCTCGTGTAGGTAAGGGCAACAACTTCTTTAACTTGTCACTAATACCAATTTTAGATGAAGCACACAGCTTCATAATTCCTCAAAGCCTTGCATACTAAGCTTTTATCTATCGTAGAATGTGTATCTTTAAATGAAATTGGTATAACCTTCTTTCCTTACTCTCGAATCAATCAACGTGAGTTTCAGGATACAGCCAATGAAGATTTAAGGCTTTACCCTAAAGTGATGGATAAGGTTTATGTAGCAGGGCTTTTAGGAAATTCATATTTTGTGCTTTTGACCTATGTAGCTTGTGTTTTAGCGCTAGTTAGAGACTCACACATAACACTTGTGAAGAGACTGAATACACACCGACTATAGAAAAGAATCGTGTCGTTTGCTGGATGTTGCTTCAAGCAGCATTTTTAAGGAACTTATGGCTAAACCTGTAATACTGACATTAGATGATGACTTGGAAGTTTTGCAAGCGATTGAGCATGACTTACGCAGTGAGTATGGCGCTCGCTTCCGGGTAATGCGAGCCAGCTCGGCTAAGACGGCTCTGGAGGTGCTGCAAAAGTTAAAATTACGTAACGAGTCAACAGCCCTGTTTCTTGTCGACCAGCGAATGCCACAAATGACCGGTGTGGAATTCCTAGAACAGGCAATGGAAATTTTTCCCATGACCAAACGCGTCTTACTCACAGCATATGCAGACACTAACGCGGCTATCCATGCTATCAACAAGGCAAAGATTGATTACTACCTCTTGAAACCTTGGAGCCCTCCTCAAGAACGTTTATATCCGATGCTTAACGATTTGCTTGAGGTTTGGCAAGCTTCTTTCCGTCCACCTTTTGAGGGTGTTCGCGTTGTTGGTTGCCGTTGGTCACCGAGATTGCATCAAGTCAAAGATTTTTTAGCCCGCAATCATATTCCCTATCAGTGGTTAAACATTGAATTAGATGAGGCCCATTCCCTTGTTAAATACGCTATTAGCTCTGATACTAAACGCCAGCCGATACTCCTCTTCCCCGACGGTTCAAATCTTGTAGAGCCTACAAATATCCAAATTGCTGAGAAGATGGGGTTAAAAACACGCCCCAAAATGCCGTTTTACGACTTAATTATTGTGGGTGCTGGCCCTGCTGGTTTGGCAGCAGCAGTTTATGGGGCATCTGAAGGACTTCGCACAGTGTTAATTGAACGAGAGGCTCCAGGAGGACAGGCTGGTACTAGTTCCCGGATTGAGAATTATCTTGGCTTTCCGGGTGGTATTCATGGCGGAGATCTAGCTAAACGTGCTGTCACACAAGCTCAAAAGTTTGGAACAGAAATTCTTTCGCCACAAGAAGTCACCGACATTCGTCTGGATAATCAATATCGATTTATCACTTTAGCAGACAATTCGCAACTCAGCACACATACATTGATTATTGCAACTGGTGTATCCTATCGCAAGTTCAATGTGCCTGGAAGTGAAAAATTGACAGGTGCAGGTGTGTACTATGGAGCTGCAATGACCGAAGCAGTTACTTGTAAAGGTGAAGAGGTATTTATTGTGGGTGCGGGTAACTCGGCTGGACAGGCAGCTGTATATCTTTCTAAATATGCACACTCTGTTACTCTTGTAGTCCGGGGAGACTCGCTCAAGAAAAGTATGTCTCAGTATTTGATTGAGCAGATTGAGGAGATTAATAATATTTACGTCAAGCTATCGACCGAGGTTACTGAATTTTTTGGGCAAGACAGGCTGGAAGCAATAACCCTTTTGAATTCAATAACTGGTGAAGTCGAAACTATTCCCACTAATGCCCTGTTTAGCTTTATTGGTGCAAAGCCGCGTACCGATTGGTTGCAAGGTGTTGTCGAGCGTGATGAAAATGGCTTTATTCTCACTGGAGATAATACGATGCGAAACGGGATGTCACCGAAAGGATGGACATTAGAGCGTGATCCTTATTTTCTTGAGACTAGCGTGCCGGGTATTTTTGCTATCGGTGATGTGCGTTGTCACTCAGTTAAACGGGTCGCTTCGGCGGTGGGCGAAGGCGCGATCGCAGTTCAATTAATCCACCAATATCTTGCATCTTTATAGCGATATTCCACTTAATCACCATGCTTGATAAATTGCGTAAAATATCGGTTTTTGAGCACTTAAATGAAAATGAACTTAAGTGCTTTCTCAACGGTACTGAGTTATGGCTGGATTCAGGAGATATATTGTTTCACCAAGGAGATACTGTAGAGTACTTCTATGTAGTATTTGACGGAGCAATCCAGCTTTCACGAGAGATTGGTAATCAAAACATCGTATTAGCTACATACGGTACTGGTACATTCTTTGGTGAAGTACCTCTCCTTGCAGGTACAGTTCACCTTGCAAGCGGGCAAGTAGTGCGTAGAAGTCATCTGTATTGTCTACACGAAAATGATTTTTGGCAAATGATTACTATTTGCCCAACGGTTAGAAAAATTGTTCTTGGTCATATGGCTTCTCGAATGCAAGAGTTGCAGTTGTTATCTCAGCAACACGAAAAGCTCGTTGCCTTGGGTACTTTGTCTGCTGGTCTTGCTCATGAATTAAATAATCCAGTATCAGCAGCACATAGGGCTGCTAGTCAGTTGCAGGATACAGTTAAGTCGTTGGATGCTGTTACTATCAAATTTATTGAGCAATATCTCCCACCAACTCAAGTAAAACACCTCTTAACGTTCAGGCAAGATGCTATTGAACATACTGCATATGCTGCTACACAAAACCCTCACGATCCCTTGATTCAGATTGATTGGGAAGATGAATTAACGCATTGGTTAGAGTTACACAATGTTAGGGATGCTTGGAAAATTGCTCCTGTCCTTGTGGCTGCTGGGTTAAACAATGAAAAGTTAGAAGCAATTAGCGAGTATTTAACAGCTGATACGTTTAGTGATGTGCTAATTTGGCTCGAAGCAACGCTGTCTATAACCGGACTGTTGAAGGTACTAGAGCAAGGTACTACTCGTGTTTCAGAAATAGTCAAGGCTATTAAAGACTACTCCTACATGGATCGGGCTTCGCTATTGAAGATAGATGTACATGAAGGTTTGGAAAATACCTTGACGATTTTGCGCTACAAGCTGAGAAAGCACAATATTGTGGTGACACGCGAGTATGAAAAAAGTCTCCCGTGTATTGAAGCTCATGGAAGTGCATTAAATCAAGTGTGGACTAATCTTATTGATAATGCGATCGATGCTTTAGGTGAACAAGGCAATATTTGGGTACGTACTTCCAAAGACAAAGATTATATTATTGTTGAGATTGTAGACAATGGACCGGGCATTCCCTCTAAGATTCAATCTCGAATTTTTGAGCCGTTTTTTACAACTAAGGAGGCGGGTGCAGGTACAGGGCTAGGTCTGGAAATTTCCTATCGAATTGTAGTGACTCAGCATAACGGAGACATTCGCTGCTTTTCTAAACCTGGTCAGACACGCTTTCAAATTCGTTTGCCTATCAATCATTCGTAGCCATTACCCTTGTAGCTGTAGTTTCTACTGTGCAAGTCGTTCAGGATGTGTATCAGAGTCGTTCCACTATCCGCTTGGCCGATCCAGAAATTTAGTTTCACCCTGACGACTCTGATGATTTTTGACCCGCTTGGACTGAAACGTCCTCTAAAATTTTCCTTAACGTGAGGATATTATCTGGTCAAAAATTTTTTGAAAGTGAAAACTATACTTAAATCTAACTCAATAGGCCACCTCAGGATTACCTAGATTGTACTGGCTAAAGCTTGGCGAAGTCTTCATCCTGATAGAAGATACCAAGCTCCAAAGCGCATTTTATGCAAACGTCTTCTAAACCAATCCATGTAAACTTGTTTTATAACTTATGTCTACTTACAAAAAAAAGGTGGCACTCTTAACAAGAAGGCAGTTCATCTTGGCAAGTGCAGGGGGGGGAGCAGCATTTCTTGGTGGTGCAATGTTTAAAGCAAATAGAACTTATGCGAACTACCCTGTACAGATAACAAAGTTTACCGAGCCTTTACCCACCCCGTTCGCCAGTCCGCCACCCAGCACTTTGACGATTGCCCGGAGTTCGCACTCGTTCCACAGCAACTTAGGGGCAGGTCCCACATTGGCTTATGGTGGTTTATCAATTCTGGGTCCAACTATTGAAGCTACAAGAGGCACACCCCTTAGCCTCAACGTGGTTAACAATATCGTTGGGAACCATCCGTTCTTGGAAGCAGTTGACACGGGTATAAATGGCACTCTAGAGTCTGATAAGAATAATCCGCGGGTATCGTTGCATCTGCATGGTAGCAACGCTGAAGCCAAAAGTGACGGATACCCAATGGACACGTTTACGTCAGGGCAGAATTACCTGTACAACTTCAACAACAATCAGGAAGCAGCTACCCTGTGGTATCACGATCATGCGATGGGAATTACTGGTTTAAATGTCTTGGCTGGTCTAGCAGGGTTTTACCTAATCAGGGACATTGACGATCCCGTGGGTGGCAATGGGCCACTTGGTCTGCCAGCTGGAGATCCTTATGAAATACCTCTGGTAATACAAGACCGTTCTTTCAACACCGATGGCTCGGTGTCTCACCCCAAACAGCCCCCCTGGTTGATAGAGTATGTTGTTGACGTTGCTACTGTAAACGGAAAGGCGTGGCCGAACCTCAATGTAGACCGTACCTTGTACCGATTCCGAATTGTCAATGGCTCAAGTGCCCGGACTTACAACCTCAAGCTGTCGTCGAAGCAGCCAATCATTCAAATTGGCACTGACCAGGGTATGCTAAACGCCCCGGTGTATTTGTCTCGTCTGTTGATCTCTCCTGGCGAGCGAGCTGATGTGCTGATCGATTTCTCTAGTAGTCTGCCGGGAGACAAGATCATCTTGGAAAATGACGCTATTTCACCATATCCATCTGGCAGGGCTAACTTAATCATATTTAATCCCCAACTGCCCGAAATCATGCAATTCACAGTGAACGCAGGTGCTGCTGCCCCCAAGCCAGTTCCCAAGAGACTGCGACTGTACAAACCACTTATAAAGCCGATAGCTGTTAAACCGATACGGCAAAGGTTTCTGACACTGGTGGAGATTGCAGGATCAGCCGGGCCGATTGTGTTGCTGCTTAACTATCTCTATTGGGATGAGCCACTTAAAAACCCGGAACTGATGGAGCGGCCGAAGGTGGATACCGTGGAGCAGTGGAACATCATCAATCTTCAGCCTGTTTCTCACCCAATGCACTTGCATCTAGTCCCATTCCAGATCCTTAATCGACAAAAAATTAATCCAGCAAAGTATCTAAAAGCATACTTTGCTAACGGACCTCGTACAGTCATCAGCAAGCATGGAATAAGTTTAACTGGATCGACGGTGCCAGGTGGCTATCCACCACCTGATCCCACCCCCTTTGCGATCGGTCCGGCAAGACCACCGGCGCCCAATGAGGCCGGATGGAAGGATACAGTGCTAGCCAACCCATATGAGGTAACCCGTCTGATCGTTCCGTTTGGAGCTCAAGCAGCAGAGAATCTCCCCTTCGGCAACTCGTTCGTTGGAACCTACGTCTGGCACTGCCATATGCTTGGACATGAGGACAATGAAATGATGTTGCCCTATGAGGTTGTTTGAAAAGTGTTTCGCTAGAT
Source organism: Nostoc sp. WHI (assembly GCF_015714725.1). Lineage (GTDB taxonomy): Bacteria > Cyanobacteriota > Cyanobacteriia > Cyanobacteriales > Nostocaceae > Nostoc. Next base: position 12,305 of record NZ_WBKM01000331.1, on the reverse strand, counting down.
CCCCCCTAACCTTCCTTAAAAAGAGGGGGGGAACCGGAATCAAAGTCTCCCAATTTACCGGGAGATTTAGAGGGATCTAAAATTTTTGATACCGACAAGAGGACTTTTCAAACATCCTCTAAGAGTATTGCATACTTCTTTATTGGGCTGTTTTGGCAAAACCTAGACTACCTATATTTTTGACGAAGTATTGACTATTTCATTTTTTCATCAATATCTTTATCCAGCAAGGGTTTCATAAATTACGTGCGCTTGCCCTGGTATAAGCAGGTAAGCAGGAAAACACTTATGCGATCGAATGTAATTTTCCAAGGTAAATATCATGAAATTACTCTCCACGCTAGCTATTAGTAGTTATTCAATTTCGCTCAGTTTTCTCGTTATAGCTCCACCTGTTCATGCGGCATCTGAAAGCGAGACTAATAACTCTTTTGCTACCACAAACGTTCTGTCATCTGGCATTAGTAGTGTAGAGGGGCAACTAAAGAATGAGAACGCTGACTTTTATACATTCTCAGGTTTTGATATCGGAAACTTATTTAATGTAGAGGTAAATTCACAGTCATTCGATCCACTTCTAGGACAGTTGGATAATTTTGGTAATATTTTAGCAATCAACGATGACCAATCTGACAATAATGTTCAACCCATACTAACCGGAAGGATACCCGCAACTGGCAACCTGAACTTGGCCGTGTCTGGCTTAAGAGACATTAACCTTATAGGTGATCACTTTGAATCTGGTTCATACACATTATCATTAAAAACATTTCCTTTTCCCAGTTCCTCTACTAATGCAACACTCATAAACGGTGGTTTTGAAACTGGCAATTTTACTGGATGGACAACATTAGGTTCTACCAGTATTGAAACCACAACATTTGGCAGTGGTCCAACCCAAGGAACTTCGCAAGCTTTGTTGTCAACTGGGGGTGCCACATTTGATGATTCAATTATAGAACAATTGCTGGGATTAGAAGCTGGAAGTCTGAATGATCTTGGTGAGGGACAAGTTACTAAAGGCTCCACTATTCAACAAACATTTACAGGTCAAGCTGGAGATATTTTGAGTTTCGATTGGAATTTTCTGACCAATGAGGTATTACCACCAGTTCCTTTTTCAGATTTCTCCTTTGTTTCAATCACTCCCTCTTCAGATGGCTCAATCAGTTCCTTATTAGAACTGGGTGATGTGAGCGAGGCTGCATCGGCAACTTCCTTGACAGAGTTTTTTGAAGAAACTGGCTTTCAAACTTTTTCCTTCAAGTTGCCGAATACAGGAACATATAGTTTGGGAGTTGGAGTTATTAATGTAGGAGATAGCATTTTTGATTCTGGACTATTGGTTGATAATATTAAACTCACGTCTGTCCCAGAACCTACTCCTGTGTTAGGTTTATTAAAATTTAGTGCTTTATTTATCTTAGGATTCTGGAGGAAACTCTACTCTAAATAACTAAAGAGTGCAATCAAATCTGCAAATCCTTTAAACTGTACAAAAACTGACAATTTTACTCAGCACTACTGATGTTTTTTTGCTGTTGATAACGCTGTTTAAACTGCTGTTGCTGTATTTTATGATCCACAATTGCTTCAGGATAGCCAACAGCATGACGTTCTAAAGGTGGAATTTTACCAGTAACTAAATATTCTGTATCTACAGACCGCAATTCTGAGACCCATTGCCGGATATATTCCCCTTCTGGATCAAATTTTTGTGTTTGACTGGCTGGGTTGAAAATCCGCACGGGTTTAGGGTCCATACCGCTAGAAGCACTCCATTGCCAACCGCCATTATTGGCAGATAAATCACCGTCAATTAGCTTTTGCATAAAGTATTTTTCTCCCAATTGGGGATTAATTAGCAAGTCTTTGGTGAGGAAACTGGCGACAATCATTCGACAGCGGTTGTGCATCCAGCCGCTTTCATTCATCTGGCGCATTGCTGCATCCACGATGGGATAGCCTGTTTTCCCCTCACACCAAGCTTGGAAGTGTTTTTCGTTAGTTTCCCAAGGAAAGTTTTTGAAGATGTCGCGGAAAGCACCATCAGCTAATTCGGGGAAGTTATACATTGCGTGTTGATAAAATTCCCGCCAAGCTAATTCCTGTTGCCATGTGCGGATAGCGGTGGCAGCTTCCTCACTGCGGCTATTTTCTTGCGCTTCTATGGTGGCTTGCCAAACGGTGCGAATGCCAATTACCCCAAATTTCAAAGCTGCACTCAGTTGCGATGTGCCATTTACTGCTGGAAAATTTCGCTGTTCTTGGTATTCGGTAATAGCTTTAGTAGTAAATTCCTCTAGCCGTTCTTGCGCCGCCGCTTCTCCCGGTGGAATAATTAATTCTCCATCCCAAATAAATCCTAAATCTTTGGCTGAAGGTAGTGTCAAGGCTCCTGCAAGTTTTGCAATTTCCTGTTCCGTTTCCGTTAACCCTTCAACATCTTGCAGAGTTTCTACTGGTTGACTCTTCGGTTTGGTAATCCAATTTTTCCAGAAGGGTGTGTAAACTGTGTAACGACTGTTACCACCCGTGCGGATCTCCTCTGGGGAGTTGAGGATCTGATCCCAGTTTTTATTAAGAAACTCAATGTTTTTTTCTTTGAGGACATTTATAATGATGCGATCGCGTTCTTGCGAATAAGGCTCTACATCCCAATTCCAAAAAACAGCTTTGGCATTTATTGCCTCTGCTAAAGCTGGTATCGCTTGTACAGGATTGGCGTGGAGTATTAATAACTGGCTGCCAACTTTAGCATATCGCTCTTGGAGTTTCTGCAAACAGCCAATCATATAAGTTACTCTCACAGGAGCAACATCATCCCGTTCCAGAATATGCCGATCAAGGCAAAACACGCCCACCACTTTCGGACTCTGCCGTTTTGCCGCAGCTAGTCCCGTATTATCAGAAATGCGTAAATCACGCCGATGCCAAAACAGAATTAAGTCAGACATTCCATACTGTATATAGTTCACCCGTACTAGCTTAGATGCTAGTAGTACTAATGAGCATCATTCTGGCGATAAATTTCTTCGGGGAGTGAGGAGTAAATTAACAGGGTCTTGCTAGGAAATTAAACCCCGGTTTATCAATCGGGAATAGTGGCTTTTTAGTTCAAAATTTCAGTATAGTCTTCTTTTAAACCCCTATTTTTAAATATGGGTTTCCCTTTACTATCCTAGTCAAATTCTGGAGGCCACAAATCTATAATTGGTACTTCCCATCCTGGGAGCAGTTCGGGAACTGTTAAAACATCGCCATCACGAAGTATTATTGCCTCTTGTCCAAAGTTGTAAACTTCAACAATCCGCTCATCTGGATTGAGCAAAATTCCTACCTTAGTTCCTAAACTCAAAAATTCTTTAATCTTGGCTCTTAGATCCTCTAAATTATCGCTAGGAGACTTCACCTCTACAGTCAAATCGGGAGCCAATTGAGCAAAAGACTTGGGACTGCGACGCAAGCGTTCGGCTAAAACAAATGAGGCGTCCGGTGCGCGCAAATCTGAATTTGGCAACCTGAAACCAGCGCTAGAAGCTGCTGTTCGTCCCAGTTTGCGCGGTCTAACCCAGTTACGTAATTGGGCTACCATTTCTGCTGCGACTTCATCTGATTCGTATCCTGATGGACTCATGACAATAATATTACCCTTGACTAATTCCATGCGAAAGTCGGGATGCTGTTGCTGCATTTTTTCCAAGTCTTCAAGCGTTAGGGACATAAAACCTCTGTAGGAGCGATCGCTTTATTTTGCCTAGAATTACTATATGGTAATACTTATAGACCTCTCCAGGAGCGATCGCCCCATGAATTTCCCAGTCATCACCAAATCTGTCATTCCAAAGACTTCCTATGTTTTGCTGTATAACGTCAGTTGGGATCAACTAGAAAAGCTAGACGTAGACTTAGAAGGTACAAGTGCGCGACTAACTTATTTAGATGGAATTTTAGAAATTATGTCTCCACTTTCCGATGACCATGAAGATGCTAAAAGTATTACAAGTCTTTTATTGGAGGCATATTTAAGAGAAAAGAAAATCCGTTTCTACGTTAGAGGAAGTGCTACACTCGGCAAACGCAAAGATGGTACGCGACGAGAACCAGATGAGTCTTATAACTTTGGAACTAAAAAACCGATTCCAGATTTGATTATTGAAATTATTGTCACCAGTGGCGGAATTAATAAGTTGGAGATATACAAACGTCTGAAAGTTCCAGAAGTCTGGTTTTGGGAAGATGGGTTACTTTCGGTATATTGTTTACGAGACGAGGAATATCAAAAAGTATCCCAAAGTTCTTTTTTCCCAGACTTAGATATAGAATTGCTGGCGCAGTATTCACGCATGGCTGATCAGTTTGATGCAGTCAATGAGTTTAGCCAGGTGATTCGAGAACATGGATAACAATTCAAAATTCAAAAGATTGAATAGTATCGCTTATGTTTCAAAATACCCCATTGCTGTTTTTACTTTCTCAACTTGCCTGGGTGCTTGCATTTCGTTAAAAAGTGCGATCGCCTGAATAAAATTTTTCCTGCTCATGTTGATTTCATCCATTTTTTGATAAGTCAATGCCCTTTGATAGTAAGCTTCAGCTAAGTCTGATTTAGCACCTATTTTATCAAGAATTTCTATTGCTTCTAAATGATGAAAAAGCGCTCTGTCAAATTCTCCCTCTTCTCCAAAAAGCGCAGCCAGACAACTTATAGCTTTAGCCTTAATCTGAGTAAAGTTGTTTTCTTCAGAATGAGATATAGCTCTTTTGCACAACTCAAATGATTTTTTAAGATTACCTAAATTTTTATAAGTTAAACAAAGCTGTACTAAGCTATGCCCTATTCCCCATAAAGTCACTCTATTTGATGATGACAGTGCAGAAAAAGCTTCTTTAGCAACATGAAAAGCATATTCTGTACTGCCAGAACATGATTTAATTAAAGCTAGACAGCATTGAGCATAAGTCATGTAATCATCAAGATTGGTATTTTCTTCAGCAAGGCTACAAACAGAATTGAAACAATTTTCGGCTGCTTCTATTTCCCATAATTCAAGTTTGCAAAGCCCTGTATTAAACAAAATAGAGATTTTCGTTGGCTTTTTATCTAACTTGTCTAATATTTCTTCTGATTTATCATAGCATTCTATAGCTTCTCTAATACACCCGATAATTCGATATGTATACCCAAGAATATTGTAAAGTTCAATTAGTCTTTCTTGCGATTTTATATCGTCTATTAACCGTTTAATTACAGAGAAATTTTTCTGGAGCAGTCCAAGTTGATAAAACGAACAACCCAAAGGCAACCCTATACTCCACTGTTTACCTCGTCCTTGCAAAATTACATCACCAGCTTGCTCAAAATCCTTAATTTCTACATAGTGATAATAAGCTTCTAAAGCGGTTAAGGCATCTGTGATATCTTTGACGACTTCAACCTGTTGTGTCCAAAATTGTGCGGCTTTTCGGTTGACTAATTCCCATTCTTCAACGACTAACCTTAACCTAGCGATCGCTTCATCACGAATTACCGGATGCAACCAGTACTGTCCTTTTTTCGCTTCTATCAAAGACAAATCTTGTAGAGCTTTAATTACACGTTTAGATTGTTGTTCTGGAACATCCCAAAGCAAGCATAAAACTCCCTCAACGGGTATAGAAGAAATATCTTGATAACGATAGCATCCTAAACGACATAAGAGACGATAGGCTTCTATGTCATTTTCTTGGAGACGGGTAAATTGACTAGTGACTAAATTTTTTAACTCTCTTTCTATTAATAAATTTGTACAGTTTTCCTGCCAATAGACATGGATATCACCGTGAAAATCTGTCAGTATTGCTCCTCTGAGAATTTGCATTGCTTTGGCATTACCTCCATAAGCTCTGCACATTTCACTGAGAATAGTAGAATCACAATTAATGTGGCTGCGGCTAAAAAACTGTCGCCACGCCTCATCATCTAAACCTTCTAGTGGGTAAAGATGAAGCTCTACACTAGACTCACGTAAGCGTTCACGACTTGTTATTAAAGTAACTGAATGCACATCTGCATCTGCTAATACTCTTAATAGCTCAACGTAAGGGCGGCGATATTCAAGGAACTTGCCATTTTTATCGAGAGCAGTTTCTAAATTGTCGATAAATACCCCAATTTTGGGAGTTTGCTGTCGTAGTTTCCGCCGTAGTCGTTCTAAGTTGATACCAAAGTCGCGCCCTGGTTCTTCGTTAAAATCTCGCCGCAACCATTCTTCAACCACACTCTCTACTGGAGTAATGTTTTGGATTTCTGTGGCCATCCACAGTTCTAGAAGAAAATTAAATTTTTTAGTTTTAAAATACTTACGTGCTAGGGTGGTTTTACCAACACCGCCTTCACCCTGGATAAGAATAACTTTTGCTCCCCCTCTGACGAGGGTGTGGAGTTCGGCTATTTGGCGATCGCGCCCTAGAAAGTTAGAATCTATATCTTGGGGTTTAGCGCCATTATTCGCTAAATTTGGAATATGGGAAACTTTTTGCGACTGTTGAGTTGTCCAAAATCCCTGAACCACGCCTTGGAAGGTTGATTTTGAGACTTTCTCTCCTAGCACATCTGATAATAGATGCCAAAGCCCTGCACCAACTGCTTTTAAATGCGCTTCTGTATAACCACGGCTATTGGCGATATCTTGGTAAGTCCGTTTTTCATCTTCCCACAAATGACGCAAGATAATCCTTTGAGTTTTATCTAGGTGTTCTCTCTTCTTGAGAAAAACCAAGTTATCTACAAACTCTAAGGCTTCTTCTGCACCCATTTGTTAACTTGATGTATCCTTTTTACTGCATTATAACCATATTTTTACTACTTTTTCCTACTCGTCATACTACAAACTACTTTTTCCTACCGGGTAGGAAACTTACTTTATCGGACTGCAAAGGATTAGAGAGTGTATTACTCTTGTAATTAATACAGGTGAAGTTAAGTTAAGCGCCAAGAAAAGGTGGTTGAGGAGAGATTTTACCAGCGTTACTACTGCAAGTTTAGTAAATCACAAATGTTATTTATTCCCTTTCCATATTAATGACTCATGAAAGTGGTCTCTATTAAACAGGCAGTAAATATTAACTAACTAGATTCTGTAGAGCGTATTTACAACCAAATATGTAAGTCTTTCCTATACAGGAGGTTCAATGATGTTAGACAAAGATCGTCATCATGATTGCAATCAGAATGCTAAAAATTCAGCTACTTTCGGGAGTGAAATTATGGATACAAATCAGGATACGCTTCTATTCCGTTTTGCCTCTAAGTCCCTGAAATATTTCTTGTTGGTGCTGTTTGGGATTGCGATCGCCTACGTTTTATCAAGTGGTTTGGGTATCTTACAAATCATACCCATATTGTTGTACATTTTACAACAGTTTTTGCTTCCACTGGGAATTATTCTGTTGTGTTTAATTACAACAGTAGTAATTATTGAATCCCTGCGTTAAGAATCGAGGGAGTAGGGATGCGATTAATCGCATCCCTACAGAAATTATAGCGGTGGGATGATGTTCAGTGTAATAATTTCTTTCGAGCTAGCGTCATGTCCCTCTAAACAAGGATTTTATCCATAAATCTGGTTGGCGCTACTCAAAGCTGTCATTTACACTCAGATTTTAGCGATGATGAGGATGAACATTTAATTTCCTGAAAGTCATATCTGATTGCGGTCTTGGTGCATTCTACTCTTATTCAGGCTCGTCAATATTTAGATGCCGTTCGTCCTACTCTTAGACTTATTCGTGCAACAACGCCAGTAAAAATATAAATTTATTTTTAATTCGCATAATTTATGAATTTATCCTTGACAACTCTAGTAAGTTACCCGTAAGTAGTACTGAAACTAAAACATACGTGCTATTCCAAAAGCAATGAATAAAGTGTTTTAGCAGCTGTTTTACTTTGCTTATAGTAATACAGTCTAGGCAACATAGAATAGCTTTTGGACAAAATTATTATGATTGTGGTTTGCTCAATTCACTTTTGTTTTGGACAAAGTTTGGCAAGCGCGTATGTCCTTGGTTGGTACTTGCACCTTTAACTTTATTTACCTGTTAACCTTGGGATGCTGTTTGATGACGCAGAAGAACGGGACGAACTACGCGAGATTGCCAAAGTTAAAGATACTTTCGCCAATATGACTGATCTGACAAGCAATCGTCATTTTCTCACCAGAGAAGAGTTATATGGTTGGTTGACTGAAGCAGGTTTCGTTAACATTAGGGGTGAAAAATCTTTTAATTACAACATTAACTCTTCAATCGTTGCCCAACAATATTTTTCGGACAAGGAAAGAATCAGAGGGGATCTTGAACATCAAGCTGCTCAAGTAAGAGCACGTAAGATGAGATTGAACGGGCGCATTCATTTTGACCATGATACTAGTTTAATGCTATGTCCAGGAGAAATTACGATTGCCCAAAAGCCCTGACTTAATCAACAGAATTAATCAGATTCAGTCTAAAACCCCTGACTCTCTTCTTGTGAAATAGTTTATTCCAAAGAATCTGTTCTTGAGCAGGGGGAATGAATAGAAAGAGTTATTGTTCAATAATTCTTTCTATTCACTATCCACCTAAGAACCTGACTTTTCACGTTATGTGGATAAGTCCACGAAAACCTAACCCCCTAACCCCCTTCCCGACACGGGAAGGGGGAAAATTCAAAGTCTCTCTCCTAAAAGGAGAGAGATTTAGAGAGAGGTTCTTCAGATACCGTGAAAAGTCAGCCTAAGAACAGCTTCTTTCATTCTTCAAAGTACTAATTAGACAGTCTGGGTCTAAGATGAGGTTTTAAAAGTCCTATTGTAGGTATCAACACTTTCTAGATCCTCCTAAATCCACGCCACTTGCTACAAGTCGCGAAACCGCAAAGGCGCAGTGGCTCCCCTTTTTAATGGAGTTGGGGGATCTCTTATGCGTAAGTCCTAATCCTCTAAAACAAAAATAACGATTACTGTAAGTTTCACACAGTATATAGAAGAACTTAAAGCCATGAAATACAGGAAGGAAGATAAGATATGGAAAACTTGGTAGATACACTTAAGGCGTATGGAGATATCTTGGGTTCAGAGAATGTCATAGTCGATGAAGCATCAATCTTTGCTGCACAAACTGCAACATTCGCTACTACTCAGAAGGTTCTCGCCATTATTCGACCGGGCAATTGTGCTGAAGTACAAGAATGTGTAAGAATTGCCAATCAATATAAGATACCAATTTACCCTGTTAGCAAAGGAAAAAACTGGGGGTATGGGTCAAAAGTTCCAACTCAAGATGGCTGTGTGATTATGGAGTTGGGTAGACTAAATCGAATTGTTGATTATAATGAGAAGTTGGCTTATGTGACTGTAGAGCCTGGTGTCACACAAGGCCAATTGTTCGAGTTTTTGCAAAAGAAGAAATCAAATTTAATGATGTCTGTAACTGGCAGCGTCGCCGATTCCAGCTTAGTGGGAAATACCTTAGAAAGGGGGATTGCTAAAGGGCCTTATGGAGACAGGTTTGCTCACGTCTGTGGACTTGAAGTTGTCTTACCAACAGGAGAATGTATTCACACTGGATTCGAGCGCTTTCCAAATGCCAAAGCCGGTAAGGTTAACCGTTGGGGAATAGGGCCTTATTTCGATGGCATATTTACTCAGTCCAACCTTGGTATTGTTACCCAAATGACAATGTGGTTACTTCCACGTCCCCAATATTTCCAATCTTTTTTCTATTCTCTTAAGGATGATTCTGCTTTTGAAGAATTTATAGATACACTACAAAGTTTGAAGTTTCAGGGACTATTAAGAAACAGTTTTGTCATATTTAATGACTATAGAATGCTATCAACTAAACAGCAGTATCCTTGGAAAGAAACTGATGGAGAAACACCCCTTTCAGAAGATTTAATGCAGACATTGAGAAAGACATGGGGTGGTGGTTTATGGATTGGCGAGGGAGCTTTGTATTCTGCTAGCAGACAACAGGGTGGAATAGAACGAAAGTTGATTAAACGAGCATTGAAAAAAACAGTTAATAAAATTATTTTTTTTGACGATCGCAAAGCAAGAATAGCCGAAATAATTCGACCAATCTATAAATGGATAACTGGAATTGACTTGAGAGACATCATGGATTTTTTCTATAACAAAAATCTCCAGCGCGGCATTCCAACGGACAAAGTTATTTCTATGACCTACTGGAGAAAGCGAGAGCCTGTGCCGTCAAATATGGACCCGGACAGAGATCGCTGTGGGCTTATCTGGTTGGCTCCAAGCGTACCTTTTGATGGACAGCATGTGAGAGCAGCTTTGAAAATTATTGAAGAAACTGCAAAGCTACATCAGTTTGAGCCAAATATAGGACTGCAATGCGTAACAGAAAGAAGTATCGATATGACTGTAGCCATTGTTTACGACAGAGATGTGGTAGGAGAAGATGAACGTGCGATCGCATGTCAGGATGAGATGATGCAGAAGTTGATGTTAGAGGGTTATATTCCATATCGCTTAAGTACTTCGACGATGAATTCTTTACCACCCGTAAAAGATGACTATGGAAAATTACTACAAGATTTGAAGCAGGCTTTAGACCCAAACAATATACTTGCTCCTGGCAGATACGATTTTCGCAAAGAATGGCCTGAAAGCCTTTAATTCAAGACGTATCATAGTTAAAGCTTGCACTAAGAAAAGCCTGGAAAAACCAGGCTTTTCTTAGTGGATATCGTAGTTTTTTTTAGTGTCTGACGAATAGTGTCATGGGAAGTTTATTTCGTTCTGTTGCCATGAAATAATTTTTAGATTAACGAGGCAATAATATTAATACTCATAGCCAGAATGGTGGTATTGAAAAAGAAGGATAATATACTATGTAGCAATGTCAAGCGCCTCATCTCGCGTGATGTCGTCTCCACATCTGAAACTTGGCTAGTCATGCCAATTACAAATGAATAATATAAAAATTCCCAGTAGTCTGGATAGTCGTTATGAGGAAAATCTAAACCTCCGGTGATTTCTTCACTATTATTACGACTAATATATTTGTAATAGCTGTGTGCATATTGCACTGCAAACATCGTATGCACTAGTAACCAGGAACCGATGATGACATTGCTTTCAAAGTTTGCTGCAAATAGTTTCGTGCATTGGCAAACAGTCGTGTTTTAGTATCATCTGGTTGCACAACAACTACATCCACGCCGAATGGTGCGAGTTCATAGCGCATTGCATCAGACATTGCCTCTAATGCAAATTTGTTCGCGCAGTAAGAGCCAAGCAGTGGAAAGACCACGCGCCCGGCTCCGCTAGTGATTTGCACAATCAAGCCATCTTGCTGGATACGCATATAGGGAAGCACTTCGCGCCCAATTCGTGATGCACCCATAACGTTTGTGTCAAAGGTCATCTGCCACGCAGTTGCAGGCAATAGCTCAACTGGCAACGGCAGCATAATTCCAGCATTGTTGATCACCACATCAAATCGATTCCCGTTGATTTTGGCGGCAGCTTGAATGCCTTCACGAACAGACTGGTCGCTGGTGATATCAATTTCAACCACATGCAAATCTAAATTTTCATTTTTGGCAATACTACGCAATTCAGACGCTGCTCTGGCGTTTTTGGTCTGAAGATTTCGTATTGAAGCAATTGTCTGGTATCCAGAGCGGGCAAAAACAAGTGCTGTTGCCCGACCAATTCCAGAACTACAGCCTGTAATCAAAACAGATTTTTTGGTTGTGTTGCCTTGAGCGTAGGCGTAGCCCGCCGCAGGCATCGCTGGGTTAACTATATCTGTAATCTGAGATAAAGCTTGCTTAACTCCTGGAGTTGTAACTGCCAACGCTGAACTTGTTGCCAGCATTCCGAAGATGAGGTTACGACGTGTTGTATCCATAACTTGATTTCAGACCTTAACTACTCTAATAACTAGAGTAGAAGTTAATCGAGAAATTTCTGAGTCATCTCGAATACAATTTCTTGACACTTTCCTGCCTAAAGGCGCTACCGTGTACACACAAGTCGAATTTCTTCTTAAATCCCAAAGATTACCTACTTAATCGCAGTGATGGTTAGGGTGGGGTAAAACTAAAGCTAAAACCTTAGTAAATCAGGTTTCAGGTAAGGTTTTGAGAATTTATGCAATAAATATATTGAATTCGGGTGGTCGTTTATTGAATTTGGGTGGTCGTTTATTGAATTCGGGTGGTCGTTTATTGAATTCGGGTGGTCGTTTATTGAATTCGGGTGGTCGTTTATTGAATTCGGGTGGTCGTTTATTGAATTCGGGTGGTC
>NZ_WBKM01000318.1 GCF_015714725.1 Nostoc sp. WHI | reverse complement strand
ACCTGCCGGGGCTGCCGAGGATTCCGTACTCCTTCGCGCCATCGTTGTTCCCACCAATAGGCACGCGTTAGGTCATATTCACCGTTGGGCATTTTCTGAAAATATTTGACGGTGAGGGGATAAACAGAGCCTAGTGCTGCAAAAATCGATTGCTGGGATAAATCAATCGCTGGCGGTTCTGGGTAATGATGCGGAAAACGGCTTCTGATTTCCTTGGTTAGGCGTTGCAGAATTTGCCCCTCACTGGGAAAGGGCTGTTCTGCCCAACGAAATACTTTCAGATAGGTAGTTCGTTGCACCGACCAGACAAATACAGAAAGTTCCACAGGCAAGTTTTCGGAAATAGCCCCGGTAGCAGTTGTAGTTGCAGTGGGGATTTTGAGGCGAAAGCCTTCCGAGGTAAGCACTTTTTCTCCATTTCCGGGTTCAAAATCTGTTTGTAACCAGTTACGCACAGTTGCTGTATCCGAAGTTGGAACTTCTAAATAAAGGATTTCTCTCATCTTTTCCTGACATCTCCGAGCAATCTACTCACTAAGACAGATTTTATAAAGGCACAAAGTAAGGTAAACTGCGCCCTATTAGTTTCGTAAAGATTCAGTAAAGAAATTTTAAGAGTTTGTCAAATTTATTGTTCATTTTCTATTTCTGTAAACCCACACCATGAATTATCCCATTCCAGACAGTCCCCAGGAAATTGTTGCCCTGCGACAAAAGCCCGTTAATGAGGAACTAGTTGCCAGTGCGATCGCTGGAGTAATTAAAATTGTCCGCGCTCAGGGTCAATCTTTGGAAGAATTAACTGCTCAATTGCTAGCAGATGATCCACTGTTGGATCGGCAACAACGTCGCTGGTTGAGCCAATTAGTTGCCCAATCTTGGGAAAAGTTCTCCTAAAACCTTGGATAGGATGAAGTTTTTGTTGCAGCATTAGATTTTTGGGTCTGCATCTAAATATTGGAATATTAGCGTTGGCTTTGCCCGCCGTAGGCATCGCATTTTAGTTATAGAGTAACAATAATTGTCAGTATGGAATTGGCAATTGAGTTGCTATTTTTGCATTTACGGCATAGAAGCCACTAAATTAACCATATCAGCACTGGGCACTAGTCAGGAAAAAGGTGAAAGCAATTACTTTTACCTTTTTTGTTTAGTTCGATGGGTTGAAAAAGGATTTTAACTAAATCGTTTCAGCTTATTCTCCTGATCTCACCACCGTAAAATGCCTATTAAGCCAAGCTTTATTTTTTACTTAAGAAGAAAAATTCACCATATTTGAGGTTTTTCTGTGGTCTAAAAACCCATGCCTACTCACCTACGAAATTCGGAAAAGAGCTTTCCGAAATCTTATCAATTCGTCTTGTGTAATATATTAATGTTATGAAAAAATCAACATAGCATTATTACTATGTAGTATTTTATGCTACATAGTAATATTTTGTAATCTAATATCCAATATAATATCTATGTCAAACCCCCAACCTACACAGAATAAGTCCCCATTTGATAAGATATGGGATTTTTTCAAGAAGATACAAAAGCAGATATTTCCCTCTTTTGTTTTCGCATATAATAGTATCGTTGTTTTTTCTACAATATTTTGGGCTACTATTGTGAGCCTGGCGATAATTTTTTCTCTGACCAACAAGGATATTTTTAAGACTGAAAATCATGGTTTTTATATAAGTTTTTTAGTTGTAATTATAGCAATAGTAGGAATATTTCCTGCTTCATATTTTGCTTATCTGTTTTATATAACAGAACGAACTCAAGCTGAACGGATTAAAAATGATTTAAAGCTTTTAGGCTTAGTGAGTGAAGAAGAATATAATGACTTTGATAAACTATATAAAACGGTTTATGATCCAATTCAGTTTGGAACTTTTATACTCCTACTTACCTCAATAGCGACACTGGTTTTTACAATTTATTATGTCACTAAAATAGAACCAGATAATAATAATAAAATTGTAAAATTTCTTACTGGGGATAAATTTGCTAGAAATCAATTAGGAATAATTTTTTATGCTTTCTTGGGAGCTTATTTATTTGGAATTCGCCTTGTAATACGCCGTTATAATACCTTTGATCTACAACCTCAAGTTTATGCCACCATCGTCCTACGTATTCTAGTTTCTGGAGCAATAGCGTTTGGAATGGGTTTATTAATTGAACAAGGAGATATTACGTCGGAAATGTCCAAAGATAATACTGGGAATACAAAGGCATCTGACGTCAGAACTGTGCAACAACAAAACCCATCTTCTGAACAACAGACACCTGCTCAAGCTAAAGCAAAAGAACTTATTCCGTGGCAGATATTAGCTTTTCTGATCGGATTTTTCCCAGAACAAGGTTTACGCTGGATTGTTCTTGTTGGTAAGCGTGCTTTTCGAGATCCAACACTTTATCAATACAGTGAGCTTCCTTTGAGGAAAATTTTAGGTATCAATGAATGGCATCAATCGCGATTAGAGGAATTGGAAATTGATGACGCTCAGGCTTTAGCGACTGCTGATATTTCTAAACTGCTTCTAACTACCCAGTTTGATACTATGCAAGTAATCAATTGGATTGATCAGGCAATCTTACATATGAAAGCAGGAGCAAGAACTGAACAATTTATTGCATTTCAAATAACAACATATCACGAGTTGTATACTCTACTCAATCAAATAAAAGTAAAAGTGTATGAAGCCGAAGTAACTCGACAAGGTAGGAATAATTATAGTGAAGATACTCAAAATGAAACTCAACAAAATCCAAAAGTTCAGAAATCCAAGCTATTAGATGCTTTGCATGAAATCACCTCTCACCTGAAAACGACACCGAGTAAAATCTCGCTTCAAGAGGATTACAGCAAACTTTTAGTTGGATTAGGATTTAACTTAACAGAATTAGAACGTCTTTGTGATCACTCAAATTATCCTAATTATGTGCGGATTGAGGAGTATTATAAAAATCTTGAAAATATTACACGTGAGCAAGCAAAGCAAGGGGCAAAGGAAATAATACGCTCTATAGGTTTTGGTGGCGAAGTTGTTGATATTACCAGACGTAATTATGGAAAAAGCTTAACTTCACAGGAAAGGGAGGAAATTGAAAATCAAGTTAGTAGAATTTCTGCTCAATTGCTATTCAGCCGCCCGACTCTTTCAAATGCTGAGGCATGGGTACAATTGGGAATAGGATATTATTCGCTCAATAGATTATTTGATGCCGAAAATGCTTACGATGAATCTTTAAAGATTGACCCTCAAGCTGGGGCTTATATTGGACGTAGTTTGATATATATCGCTTTTGGAAATAAACAAAGAGATAACGCAAAACAGAAGGAGAAGGAGAAAAAACTTCTGCTCGAACAGAATAAAAATGAAGATGAACAGGGAAGTACACCCAATGAAATCACTCAATTATCAAGCAAAATCATAAAATTGCATAAAGAAATTTCATCTCACTACACCGAGGCTCAAAATTACTATGAAAAGGCTATTTCTGATAACACATTTGCTATCAGAATAGTGCCTTCTAATGCAGACGCATTTAATAATCGTGCACTGGCTTACATGGAGCAAGGTAACTTAGTTGCAGCCTTAGAAAATCTTGAGATAGCTTTACAGTATAATCATAGCCTTGCTACTGCTTACTATAATCGAGGAACAATTAGAAACACTCTAGGAACATCAGAAAAGAATTTTATAGAAGCAGCTTTTGACATGGAACGAGCGTATCTATTAGGTTATCGTCCTGCTGCACTATGGGTAACTTGGGGATTAGTATTGCTTAACACAGGACATTATCAAGAAGCGGTTGAAAAATTTAGTCAAGCTATTTGTCTTAGGGATGAAAATCACGCACTACACTATGCGCGACGAGGGTTTGCCTATGTGCAATTGAGTAAGGAAGCGAAACTGCAAAAGTTAAATTATTTCTCAGAATATGCCAAGCAAGCTAGTCGTGATTTTGATAGAGCAATTGAACTGTCTCCAGAGCTTGCTATCACTTATATTCACTATGGGTATCTCAAGAGATTTGAAAGCAAATACGATCAAGCTATTGATTACTACAAAAAAGCGATTGAGCAAGGAGCTAACGATTACATAGTCTACGCAAATTTAGCTGAAGTTTATTTTCAATGGGCGCAATTTAAGAGCACAGGAAGGACTGCGGATAATACAGATGCCAGACAGGATTATGAAGAGTCCATTAAAAATTATGAAACAGCGATTGAGCTAGAAGATAAAAGACCCGAAACCTTCTTCAACCTAGCAGTAGCATATTACATTACTGACAATATAGACAACGCCAGAGACAAGGCGCTTGAATCTGATAGAATAGTAGATGAATTGATATCTTTGGAATCTTCTAGATATAGCAGCTCCCTCTTAGAGATTAAGCAACTCAAAGAAGAAGTTTCTGAATTTTTAAAGAGACTTCCAAACCCTACAGTTCCTTAAATATATTCAATTTGTAATGAAAAGCGAAGATTTGTAGTCATGAACATCAGAATGTATTCTACCAATAGTGTCCAAAAAGAAGATACAAGCAAAACAGATCCATCCATCAGCATGGGAATTAATATCTATAATCTTCCTCGTGAAAGCTCTGATAGCAAACGACCTTCTGTAAAAATGCCATACGGAATTTATTTTGGCGGAGATATTTCTACAGGGGGTGGAGAGCCTGTTGGCGTTAAGAGATGGGTTGCTAATTGGCGCGATATAGTCTAGAACGGAACAATGCAAAAAAGTGAGATCCAGTTATTTTTTGACGGCTCTTTAGGCGGACACTGATATAAACCGTTGAATTTACGTAAATATTACTTGATCGCATTTTAGCGATCGCCTCCCCTTCTCATCGAGAAGTGCATATTACACTACATAGCAGTTTTTGTCAACTACAAGCTTTCAAAGCTGCTGACCCTTGGGAGTGCAACAACAAACCATATTCCAAGCCCTCCACCACCGCTTGATAGGAAGCCGCCAAAATATTGGTGGAAACGCCTACCGTCGTCCAGCGTTGACGACCATTGCCTGATTCTACGAACACACGGGTTTTTGCCGCAGTGCCCATATGTCCGTTGAGAATCCGTACTTTGTAATCTGTTAAATCAAAGGTTGCTATCTGGGGATAAAAGTTCACCAAAGCCTTGCGTAAAGCCGCATCCAACGCAGCAACGGGCCCGTTACCTTCCGCCGCCTCCAAAATATTCTTCCCATCAACAGCGATTTTAACTGTAGCTAGGGCATTGGTAGTTTCTTTGCCCTCAATCAAATCACAGTGGACTTGAAAACCTTTGACTTCAAAAAACTTCTGGCGATCGCCCAAAGCTTCGTGCATCAACAGTGCAAAACTCGCCTCTGCTGCCTCAAATTGAAATCCTTCACTCTCCAAGTCTTTGAGGCGCTGAAGAATTTGCCTGGCCTCTGCCTTTTGCTGATCGAGTTCAATGCCAAAACTGCGGGCTTTGGCGATAACATTGCTGAGTCCAGACTGTTCAGAAATCACGATGCGGCGATGATTCCCGACTTGTTCCGGCTGAATGTGTTCGTAAGTTAGGGGATTACGTTCCACGGCTGATACATGAATACCGCCCTTATGGGCAAAAGCCGAAAGTCCCACAAAGGGAGCGTGTTCATCTGGCGCGAGGTTGACCACCTCACTCACAAAACGACTAGCTTCTGTAAGTTGTGTGAGCTGGTCTTCTGTGATACAACTGTAACCCGCCTTCAGTTGTAAATTGGGAATTAACGAACAAAGGTTAGCATTACCGCAACGTTCACCGTAACCATTAATTGTCCCTTGTACCATCTTTGCCCCTGCCATAACGGCGGCTATTGCGTTAGCAACCGCCATTTCCGAATCGTTGTGAGTATGAATTCCAATTTGGGGTATTGTCCTTTGTCCTTTGTCACTTGTACTGAGCGTAGTCGTTGGCGCAGCCTCTCGTAGAGAAGTATCGGTCATTGGCTCTTGACTAATGATTAATGACAAATGACCATTAACATCTTGAACAATTTGGCTAATTTCGTGGGGTAAAGTGCCGCCATTGGTATCACACAGGACTAGCCATTCGGCACCAGATGCGATCGCAGCTTCTAATGTTTGTAAAGCATAATCTGGATTGTGCTTGTAGCCATCAAACCAATGTTCGGCATCGTAGATAATGCGACGTCCTTGAGAACGGAGGTACTCAATTGTGTCGCTAATCATCGCCAAATTTTCTTCTAATGTCGTCTTGAGTCCTGTTGTGACGTGTAAATCCCAAGACTTGCCAAAAATTGTTACCCAGCGAGTCCCCGCAGCCAAAATAGCCTGTAACATCGGTTCAGTTGCGGCAGTAGAATTGGGGCGGCGAGTCGAACAAAAAGCAACAATTTCAGCTTGTTTGAGCGGATTTTCTTGGAGTTGCCAGAAAAATTGTACATCCTTGGGATTAGCACCAGGCCAACCGCCTTCAATGAAGGGAATTCCCAGTTGATCGAGTCTTTTGGCAATGCGTAACTTATCTTCTATCGACACTGATAGCCCCTCGCGCTGAGTGCCATCCCGTAGCGTAGTGTCATAGAGCCAAAGTTGAGGTGAAGAAATTGTGGTCATAAAACTGGGAGCGACGAGACAAATTTCGAGGCAATGTGTCAATATACAACAAAATGGCAGTTTGGCAATTTAAAAATACCTAAAGTATTAGCTCGATCAAGGAGGCAATCTCCGAAAAATTTTGCTGCAAAATGGTATTGACCTCTACAATGACGGTACTAAGATAATAAACTGTCTGAGCATTGGCAGTTGCGGTATCTGTACAGTTAAGGTAGAAAGCAAAGTATCAACAGCGAATTGGCGTGATCGAGCGCGGCGTTCGCTTCCTCCCCATTCTCCTACAACAGACCTACGTAAGAAACTGCCAAACTCAGATTTTAGGCGATGTCAAAATGACAAAGTTTGATGGATTTTGGGGAGAAAATTCTCGAATAGTGTGGACACCAAAAGGTTAAAAAGGAGTAAAACAAGATGGGTAGATGGACACCCTTAATTTTGATGGCTGGAGGTTTGGCCATTCTGCTTGGTACATTACTAGGCATCAACTTTCCGATGGGCGTACAAAGCGCTAACGCTCCCGGTGGCAAAAAATCACAAGTCCTGCCAGCTAATATCAATGTTAATAGCAGTGCTGGCAGCAAGAATGATGAAAATGCAACTGAAGGAAATGAAACAACTGAAACAAACGAAAATAGGCGCAGTATTGCAGCCCCAAGACCTAATAACAGGAGTAGCGTTGCCCAGAATCCTTCCAATGACTCAACATCACCTGCTGACAGTACAACAGAAGGCAATACAGATACTTCAGGAACAGACACGCCATCCAGCGATGTAAATCAAGGCAACGAACCAATTCGAGCCTTGTGGTAAAAATATATCCGTCTTTAGTTGTGAGTTATGAGTTATTAGTTATGTACTAATAATAAATGACTAATGACTAATGACTAATGACTAGCGAGACTGTAATTATTGGTGGCGGCGTTATTGGTTTAGCGATCGCCATTGAACTCAAACTGCGCGGGACAAGTGTCACCGTGCTTTGTCGTGACTTCCAGGCTGCTGCTACCCACGCTGCTGCCGGGATGTTGGCACCAGATGCAGAAAACATCCCTAATGAAGCAATGCGCTCCTTGTGTTGGCGATCGCGTGCTTTATATCCCGACTGGACGCGCAAATTAGAAGAACTGACCGGCTTAAATACTGGCTACTGGCCCTGTGGTATCCTCGCACCCGTCTTTGAGGAGGCAGGGGAGCAGGGGAGCAG
>NZ_WBKM01000309.1 GCF_015714725.1 Nostoc sp. WHI | reverse complement strand
CTGCCCCCTGCCCCTTTTCCTCTTCGCTGACTCTTGTATAAGCAGCTTTTGTTTGCGCTCAATTCCCCAGTGATAACCACCAAGACTGCCATCACTCCGCAGCACACGGTGACATGGTACAATCAGCGCGATCGCATTAGCTCCACAAGCATTACCCACCGCGCGAACTGCCTGTGGTTTGGCAATATCACAGGCGATATCAGTGTAGGTGCGGGTTTCGCCATAGGGAATTTTTTGTAATGCTTGCCATACCTGTTTCTGAAATGCTGTTCCACGGACATCAAGTGGTAAATCGAGATGTGTTTCATCTCCTGCTATGAAGTCGAGGATTGCCTGTATCCATTCCTTGTGTATCTGGTCATTACGCACGATGTCTGCTTGGTTAAATTCCTCGAGCAAAGTATGTTCAAGTTTGTTTGCTTCATCACCTAGTTTAACAGCACAGATACCCTTCTCTGTTGTTGCCACAAGCAAATATCCTAGTGGACATGAAGCGATCGCATAGACAATAAGTATTGTCTTTCCAGCTTGTTGGTAAGTCTTTGGTGTCATTCCCAGTTGTTTAGGTGCTTTCTCATAAAGTTGACTACTTGAACCATACCCGGTGTTGTAAACTGCATCAGCAATTTCCTCCCCTTGCTGGAGACGCTGCTTCAATTGTTGGCTACGCAGCGCATCTGCATATTGAAAGGGAGATACACCAATTATTTGCTTAAATATTCTTTGTAGATAACTGGGACTCATTTCCACCTGAGAGGATAGTTCTGAGAGAGTTGGGATGCGATCGCCTTGTGTTTTAATATATCGACATACTGCTAAAACTTTAGACTTAGCTGTATTTGGAACTGTTTCAAATTGTGGCTGACATCGTTTACAAGGTCGAAAACCGGCAATTTCAGCTTCTTGTGCCGACTGGAAGAAACAAACTTGATGGCGATTCGGTCTGCGACTAGGGCAAATAGGTCGGCAATAAACGCCTGTAGAACGAACACCATAGAAAAGCTTGCCGTCAATTGTGGGATCTCGATTGAGAACTGCTTCCCAAAGAGTTTCTTCTAAAACTGATATCTGTTGTAATTGCATTTATATCTCCTTGGATGTATTGCAAAGTATGCACTCTTAAATATCAATCATTAGTTTCTGCATATTGGTAACTCTATTTGTTCTCTAAGTAACACTAGATTAGGTGTATCGCTAAACTATTTTCTATCTGATTATTGCGATCAAAGTGGAATACAACCTGCTGGCACTTGTAGAACTCGCAAGTTGCTACGGCAAAAAAGTGCCTTTAACCATAAGCGCGTAGGCGTAGCCCGTCGTAGACATCGTATGGCTTCAGCAACAGACTTTTTGTAAAAGTAGCTTGATTTACTCAATTGGCTGTGCAATACTCCTAAGTTAATAACTGTATCTCTATCGAAATACCGTATTTTTAAATAGGAAAGGGATTATGCAGCTACTATGGTTTATCCCAACCCACGGTGACGGGCGCTACCTTGGAACAGCTACAGGCGGGCGGGCAGTGAGCTTTCCCTATTTGCGACAGATTGCTCAAGCAGTAGATGACCTCGGTTATACAGGGGCATTACTACCGACAGGGCGTTCTTGCGAAGATGCCTGGATTGTGGCATCAACTCTAGTATCGCTGACTCGACAAATGCGTTTTCTGGTGGCAGTGCGTCCTGGATTGGTATCGCCGGGAGTGGCAGCACGGATGGCGGCGACGTTTGATCGCCTTTCTGGTGGGCGTTTACTGATTAACGTAGTAACAGGCGGCGATCCGATAGAGTTAGCGGGAGATGGCTTGCACCTGAGTCACGATGGCCGTTATGAATTGACGGATGAATTTTTGACAGTGTGGCGGCAAATTGTCGCAGGTGAGGAAATCAATTTTACAGGTGAACACCTAAACATTCAGGGTGGTAAACTGCTGTTTCCGCCAATTCAGAAACCCTATCCGCCCTTATGGTTTGGGGGTTCCTCTGCGATCGCCCAGGGTGTTGCAGCTAAACACGTAGATGTGTACCTGACTTGGGGTGAGCCACCAGATCAGGTTGCCGAAAAAATTACCTCAGTTCGCAGACTTGCAGAAGCCGAGGGACGGACATTGCAGTTTGGCATTCGGATGCACGTAATTGTCCGGGAAACTGAGAGTGAAGCTTGGGATGCAGCAAATGAACTGATTCGGTATGTGGATGAGAAAGCGATCGCTAATGCTCAAAAAGCATACTCGCGGATGGATTCTGTTGGGCAAAGTCGCATGACTCAACTGCATAAAGGTAGTCGGGAAACCTTGGAAATTAGCCCAAATTTGTGGGCGGGGGTGGGTTTAGTGCGAGGTGGAGCGGGAACTGCTTTAGTCGGCGATGCTCATACTGTCGCTAAAAGAATGTTGGAATACGCAGACTTGGGTATTGATAGCTTTATTCTCTCTGGTTATCCTCACTTAGAAGAGGCTTATCGAGTGGCAGAACTGCTATTCCCACATTTGCCATTGGAGAATGTTCCCACAATGGAACAGCAACACGTATTAAGTCCATTTGGTGAAATTGTTGCAAATCTTGAGTTTCCAGAACAGCAACCGAGAGCTTTTGACCAGAAAGCTGCCTCATTCACAGTTGATTAATATTATCTAGGAGATTTTGACATGACGAATATTGTAGCGATCGCTGGTAGTCCATCTCATCCTTCTAGAACCTACGGCATTTTGGAATATGCCGCCAAGCTTTTACAACAACAAGGCTTGAATGTTGACATTATTTCAGTTTAAACAAGAAACCAATGGCAGTTTGCAGCTTGATGAGGACATTGAGCAAAGGCTCAACGATGCTCTCAAAGAATTTGTCAAAGCTGTGAAATATTCTCCTGTAGAGCCTCCAGAATTAGCTCATGCGAATTAAGTCAGAAGGAGTCAGAAGACAGAATTCAGAATTCAGAATACCCCATGCTTAAGGTCAGGGGTTTCAGTTACGGAAAGAATTTTGTCTCCTCCACGATTAAAAACTTTTGCTTTAAACCTCGATTCTCCATCCAGTACTTCCACCCTTCTCTACGAGACGCTACGCGTAGCTTGCTTCCCCGTTAGGGGTACAACAAGCTCAGGGTAACACTTGCCGAACTGCTCAGTAACCATCGCACAGAATCAATTCTGGATTCTGGCTTCTGAATTCTTCTTCCGTAACTAAACACAAAAAGAGGCGCAAATCATGGTGGATATTAAGTTTGCATATTGGGTTCCCAATGTCAGTGGTGGATTGGTTGTTAGTAAAATTCCTCAACGCACAGATTGGACATTCGATTATAATGTCCAACTCGCTCAAACTGCCGAACAAGTAGGCTTTGACTATGCCTTAGCACAAGCTCGGTTTATTGCTAGCTACGGGGCTGAGTACCAACTAGAAGCACTGACTACAGTTGCAGCTTTAGCACCTGTAACCGAACGGCTGAAATTGATTGCCGCAGTTCATCCAGGATTATGGCATCCGGGTGTAGTTGCCAAGATGGGTGCAACAATTGATTTTATTTCTCAAGGTCGCTTTGCTCTAAATGTTGTCAGTGGTTGGTTTAAAGGTGAATTTACAATTTATGGTGAACCCTGGTTAGACCATGATGAACGCTATCGCAGATCCGAGGAGTTCATTCGCGTACTCAAAGGTATGTGGACAGAAGAGGAGTTCCACTTTAGAGGAGATTTTTACCGCATCAATGGTGGTTGGGTGAAGCCTAAACCAATTAATCAGAATCCACATCCAGAAATCTTCCAAGGTGGTAACTCTAAAGCTGCACGAAGGATGGCAGCGCGGGTATCTGACTGGTATTTTATGAATGGCAACACCATCGAAGGTGTGAGCGAACAAATTCAGGAAGTTTCTGCCCTAGCGAGTGAGGAAGGGCGTAAAGTCAAGTTTGGACTAAATGCCTTTATCATCGTGCGAGACACCGAAAAAGAAGCTCATGAGGTACTGCGAGAGATTATTGCTCAAGCGGATAAAGAAGCTGTTGCAGGTTTTGGCGAAGCTGTAAAACACGCAGGATCTTCAACTCGTGAGAAAGAAGGAATGTGGGCAAATTCTAATTTTGAAGACTTGGTGCAATACAACGACGGCTTTAAGTCAGGTTTGATTGGCACAGCAGACCAAGTTGCCGATCGCATTCGCCAATTCTATGAAGTCGGCGTGGATTTGATTCTGGGTGGATTCTTGCATTACAGCGATGATTTACCAGCTTTTGGTCGCACGGTAATTCCTTTAGTACGGGAAATTGAATCGCGTCGTCGCACATCTGAAGAGTTAGTGACGGCTTAAACGAGTGCTAACACTGCGATTGAGATAACTTTGTTAATGAAGCATATATCTGTGTAAATTACGCAACATCAATAAAAGCAAGGTAACACATGACAACTGTAATTAATACGACTACTGAACAAAAAGCTCATGTGATTGGTGATGATACTGAAGCGATCGCGATCGCCCATCAATTAGCGGCGGAATTTGTCAAAGGAGATTCCGAACGAGACAGAGAAGGCAAGATACCTGTTGATGAGGTGAATAAATACTCTCAAAGTGGACTGTGGGGAATCACAGTTCCCAAAGAGTATGGCGGTGCTTTCGTATCGAATGTCACCTTGGCAGAAGTAACCAAAATTATCTCTGAGGCTGATTCGAGTTTGGGACAAATCCCCCAAAATCATTGGTATATTTTGGAATCGCTTCGATTGGATGGGACGGAAGAACAAAAACGTTTTTTCTTTGACCTAGTATTGCAAGGTAAGCGGTTTGGTAACGCTTTCTCTGAGATTGGTACCAAATCAGTAAACGACGTGCAGACACGCCTAGAAAAGTCTGGAGATGGATACGTTCTCAACGGAAGAAAATTCTATTCTAGCGGTGCATTGGTAGCCGATTGGATTCCAGTCATTGCTCGTAATGATGACGATAAAACAGTGATTGCTCTGGTAGAACGCGGTACACCAGGCTTAAATGTCATTGACGATTGGAGCAGTTTTGGGCAGCGTACCACTGCTAGCGGCACTACGATTATTGAGAATGTGGAAGTCTCCGCAGACCATGTGATTCCTCACTTTTTAGCCTTTGAGCGTCCGACTACCCAAGGACCGATCGCCCAAATCATTCAAGCAGCCGTAGATGTCGGCATTGCCAAAGCAGCGTTGAGAGATACAATCCACTACGTTCACAACTATGCTCGTCCCTGGATTGATGTGGAACTGGAGCATGGTTACGAAGATCCCCTAACTATCTACAATGTAGGTAATATAGTTATCCAAGTTCATGCAGCCGAAGCACTGCTGCGTCGTTCGGGTGAGTATATTGATCGAGCGATCGCAGATCCAACCGATAGGAGTGTAGCAGAAGCTTCTATTGCTGTGGCTGAAGCGAAAGCACTGGCTGCGGAAGCTGCGATTTTAACAACTAACAAGCTGTTTGAATTGGCTGGTACTAAGTCTACCTTGCGGCAGTATAACTTAGACCGCCACTGGCGCAATGCTCGGACTCATACTCTACACGACCCCGTTCGCTGGAAATACTATGCCGTTGGTAACTTTTACTTGAATGGTGTAAACCCACCGCGTCATCCTTGGCTGTAAGCATTTGAGCGACTAAGTTGGAGCAGATAATACTGCTCCAACTGATAGGCATAATAACAGGACTTACGCAAACAATAACCGAAACCCTTATTTTCAGGTAGGGGCAATTCATGAATTGCCCCTACAGCGTGTATTTTTCTTCTCTCTGTTTCCTCTGCGGTTCGTTAAAAAAATTGACTTTGATAAAGAGTTTTAGCCTTAACTGAACCGTATTGACCTATAACCAACTTTTCATTTTATTACATAGCATTTTCTAAACAACTAAGTTACACCCAAATCCTTCCAAATCGGGAACCGCTATATATTGACTATCATGATTTTACATCTGGCTGGCGATATATCTAAAATTAATTTTCTTGAGTATTCTTGAAAGTTGAATAGGTTCATCCGAAAAATTAAAACTAGCTTTTTTAATATTGCCCTATACCTTAAGGCTGACATACATTTTACAAGTTGTTAAGCAAACTTACTCGTAAGATAGTTTTATTTCTATGTTAAAAGGTCTAATCTAATTATGAGGAGCATTCATGTAAATCGTAATTCAAAAATAAAATTGCGACTCATTAAAAGTCAATAGTTAAGTAATTAAGCAAGTAAAACTAACTTTTACTTTTAAGTCTTGTTATTAAAAACTAATCCTGTGATCAAAGTATTTCATTTCTTGAACACTATCTCGAAAAAATATGCCTAATCTATCAGGAAAACATATTTCTTACTGGATTGACTCGACACCGACAGCTAATTTTCCACCACTTAGCAATAGTCTGTCTGTAGATGTTGCAATTGTCGGCGCAGGTATTGCGGGAATCACTGCTGCAACATTACTTAAACGCGCAGGTAAAACTGTTGCCTTAATTGAATCACAACAAATATCTACTGGTGTTAGCGGTCATACTACAGCTAAAGTTACCTCGCTTCACCAATTGATTTATGCAGATTTGATTAAAAATCATGGTGAAGAAAAGGCACACATATATGCACAGTCAAACCAAGCAGCACTAGAATTCGTTGCCAAAACGGTTAGCGAAGAACAAATTGACTGTGACTTTAGTCGCCAAAGTGCCTATACTTTCGCAGAAACCGAAGATAATCTCAAGGACATTGAAAAAGAGGTAGAAGCAGCACTAAAACTAGGACTACCCGCAACATTTGTTCGTGAAACTTCTCTACCTTTTCCGATTGCTGGTGCTATTAAGTTTGACAATCAAGCACAATTTCACTCTCGCAAATACCTGTTACACCTAATCAAACAGATCCCTGGTGATGGAAGTTACGTATTTGAAAATACCAGAGTACAGAAGGTAGAGGAAAATAATCTTTGCCAAGTGATTACCAACAAGGGAATTATTCAGGCTCAGGATGTCATAGTTGCAACTAATATCCCCATTACCGATGAGGGATTATTCTTTGCTAAAACTTATCCCAAACGTTCTTACATCATTGGCGCGCGTATTGCAGATCATAAAGCGCCTCTAGGAATGTATATAGGTTCAGGAGAAAAATACTACTCTATTCGTACTACTCCTGATCAGCATGGCTTATTGCTACTTGTTGGTGGCGGCGGTCATAAAGTGGGAACAGTGGAAAATACTGAAGAAAAATATCTAGATTTAGAAAATTATGCCCGTTCTCGCTTTGATATTGAGTCCATTGACTATCGTTGGTCTACCCAGGACTTTGTATCTTTTGATAAAATACCTTACGTAGGAAAACTAACTCCTTTAAGCAAGCATACCTTTGTAGCAACTGGGTTTAGTCTGTGGGGTATGACTCAAGGAACCCTGTCTGGAATGATACTTGCAGACAACATTTTAGGCATTGAAAATCCTGCGGCTGATTTGTACGATGCAACCCGTGCCACTCCTTTTCTCAGTCCACAAGGTATAAAGCAAAACTTGGAAGTCGGCGCTCATTGGGTAGGCGATCGCCTCAAGGGATTAAATAAATCTCTGCAAGATGTGGCGATCGGTGAAGGAAAACTAGTTACTGTTGATGGTGATAAGGTAGCCGCTTACCGAGATGAAACAGGAGAAATACACGCTGTTTCTGCGGTGTGTACTCACCTGGGTTGCGTTGTTGCTTGGAACAGTGCCGAAAAAAGTTGGGACTGTCCCTGTCATGGTTCGCGTTTCAGTTGTAATGGGGAAGTATTGCACGGGCCGACAGTGAAAGATTTAAAGAAGTTCTAGAGGGGATTAAAGCAACTTTGTTAGGAATAAAAGTCAGGTTTTGGCAATTGATCATTTAATGCCCAGTTACCGATGTCTTTGACTTTATAATCCACTGGGTCATGGAGAGTGAAAGTACGGAGATTGCGCCAGTAGCGGTCAAAGCCATATTTTGCACTCGTAGCGCGTGCGCCCATCACTTCAAAGATGCGGTTGGTGACATCTAAACCGACTCTAGTCGCTGCAACTTTGGCAGTAGCGATCGCTAGCGCACATTCCCCCCGTTGCTCGGCGGTGAGTGACCATTCTTTTTCCCAAGCCGCTTGTAGTAATTCTCCCGCTTGGTCAGTCAAGCTCTTAGCTGCTTGGAGATCAACCCACATATTACCATAGTGTTGAATAATATACGGGTCTTGGGTTGCATCCTCTACACCTGATGTCAGCCAGGGTTTTGTACTGGTTTTAGTATATATTTTAGCAGCCTCAAAAGCGCCTTGGGCAATTCCCAGGTAGATATTAGCAAGATTCAATTGAGTTAAACAAGCGCGGATAGTATTGAAAGGTTGACTTGATTTGTCTCTAATACCTAAAATTTCATGACTGTATACTAATACATTGTCAAAAGTAACACTACCACTGTCTGTCTGGCGTTGCCCCATATTATTCCAGTCATCATGAACAGTAATGCCTTCCCTTTGGGTAGGAATTGCCAGAATATTGAATCCATCGGTTGTTTGATTAGTAGCAGTGATCGGTAATATATCTGAGTCTTGAGAGCCTGAACAAAAACTTTTGATGCCATTGAGACGGAAATGATTATTTTCTGGTGTGAGAGTTGTTCTTTTATCCAGGGGGTTGAGGGCATTGCACCAAAACCAATTATTATGGATGGTTTCTAAGTAATATCGCTGTTTCTGTTCTACTGAACCAAAAATATGAGGAACAACCACACCTAAATGGTGGTATGAGAAAATATGAGCAATTGAACTGTCAACTTTGGCAAACTCGCGGGTAACTTTGAGAGTAACGATCCAATTTTGCCCTAAACCGCCGTATTCTTTGGGTATGATTAGTTTGAGTAAGTTGCTCTGGCGCAAGCGATCGCGTTCTTGTTTAGGTGTTCCGCCTTTAGTGTCGCGTGCGATCGCAGTCTGGGCAAATTCCTCAGCTAAAGATTTAGCTAGAACAATGTAATCTTCAGATTCTCTAGTTTCTACTAATTGCATTTGTTGTAGCTTCTCTCACTTACAAAATGGCTGTAATTTTTAGCTTGATCAATTAATTGTTAATAACAGGCTTCCAATATTTGTCCTTCTAGCTCATAGGTTTTGATGACGTTTGTCATTGTTATTTCTTCTGCTAACCTTCGTGCGGGACAACTCTAAAATTTGGGTTATAAAGATAAATCTACGTTAAATTTATTGGCATATAGTATAATATACTCATTTTTGCACAATCTATTTAATAAAGCAAGTTTCAATTAAATTAATTTTACAAAGTTATCTAGTTTGATAAATAACTTTGCCCAAAGACTTGTTTTTAAAGACTATATATGCGATATTCATAATTTAAATACGCAAACCACTAAAAATGGATAGACTTTATGTAGTTGATGGTTTGCTAGCACAAAAATTATATTTATGTGTGAAATAGCATAACTTTTCGTATATGTAAATCTAAAAAATATTGATTTGCAAATTGCGATAGTATTTGCCAAAGAAGTAACTCTATTCTTTAAAAAAGCTAGAAATAATTTTGGTTAACACAAGCATTTAAAATCTTTACTAACTAGCTAGGGCAAAGATTTTTAGCTTGGCGATTATCTGAGTTTGTGGATGGATATTATCTAATTTTTAACATACAAAATATGAGAAAGGAAATAAATGTTAAATTATTCATCTCATAATTTACTGCTCAAAGCAGTGATTTTGGGAGCTACTTTATTAAGTAGTACATCAGCTTATGCTGAAGACAACAATTTAGTTAAAATAAATGCGATCGCAGCATCACCACTAACTAAATCTCAAGTGATTGCACAAGCAGTTGTGGTTCCAGGGGCAAACAATATGTCTCAGGTAAATTCCGTATCTCAACTTTCAGATGTACAGCCAAATGATTGGGCTTTTCAATCACTCCAGTATTTAGTTGAGCGTTATGGATGCATTGCAGGGTATCCAAATGGCACTTATCGGGGCAATAGTCCCATGACTCGCTATGAATTTGCCGCAGGCTTGAACGCCTGTTTGTCTCGTGTCAACGAGTTAATCGTAACAGGTACATCTGACCTAGTTACTAAAGAGGACTTAGCTCGTTTACAAAGTCTGCAAGAAGAATTTTCCCCTGAACTCACAACTTTGCGAGGTCGTGTTGATAGTTTAGAAGCTCACACTGCTGAACTCGAAGCAAATCAGTTTTCTACAACTACAAGACTTTTTGGGGAAGCAATCTTTGTGATTACGAATGCCTTCCAAGGCTCTGTGAATAATAGCAATACTGTTTTCCAAGATAGAGTTCGCCTCGTTTTGAAAACTAGCTTTACAGGTAAAGACACTCTAAATACTCGTCTAAGTACTGGAAACACGACTACTTTGGAGCTTCCTGATGGTACAGCCGAAGGTTTGCAAACCTTCAATCTTGCTCCTAGTAACAACAACCTGTCCGTAGATTGGCTCTCTTACTACTTCCCGATTGGCAACAAAATCGATGCTTACATAGGAGCCGTGAACGGAGTATTTTTTGATTTCGTTCCTACTCTCAGTCCCTATCTCGATAGCGGTACAGGAGGTAGTCGTGCTTTGACAGAATTTGCTTCCTCTAGCCCTATTTACCGTATTGGTGGCGGTGGTGGCGGGGGAATCAATTATCGATTTAGTAACAAATTGGTATTGAGCTTGGGTTACTTAGCAGGATCTCATGCGAGTCCTCAGACAGACAGAGGTTTATTTAATGGTCAATATAGCGCACTTGCACAACTAGCATGGAACCCCAACAATAACTCTGGCATTGGTTTAACTTATGTAAATGCCTATCAAAATCGGGGAGCAATATTTGACCTCGGTAGTGGTTTTACACTTGTCGGAACATCTCAAGCAAATACTTCATTTGAGCGGACGATTACCAACTCCTATGGAGTAGAAGCTTTCTATAAATTTAGTCCTCGATTTGCAGTGAATGGGTTCTTTGGTTACACTAACGCCAAAA
Source organism: Nostoc sp. WHI (assembly GCF_015714725.1). Classification (GTDB taxonomy): domain Bacteria; phylum Cyanobacteriota; class Cyanobacteriia; order Cyanobacteriales; family Nostocaceae; genus Nostoc. The sequence goes on along the minus strand of NZ_WBKM01000309.1, from coordinate 3,474 downwards.
ATTTAGCAGGTAGTGGTAGCGCAGATATTTGGTACTATGCCTTAGAACTGGCTTTCCCAGATTTAGGTAAGCAAGGTAATCTTGGTGGTCTTGTTGTGGGTGCAGAGCCTTACCGGGGAGGTAACTCATCACCTGCTAACGATTTATCTCTACACCTTGAAGGCTTTTACAAGTATCGGCTTACAGATAACATTGCCATCACCCCTGGCGTGATTTGGATTACGGCTCCTGGTCAAAACGATGACAATAAAGATGCGGTGATTGGTACTATTAGAACAACCTTCCTATTTTAAAGAAAGTTAAACAAAGGTGTGCTAATGATTAGCGCACCTTTGTTTAATGTAAGCAGGCTAGAACCTACACGAATTGAAGGTATTGTTAATAGCATTGATTTAAATCTGAGTGGCCGAGAGTTGAGCGACTCGTGCCGAGCGGAGCCGAGGTAAGTCGAAACTCGTCAACATAGGTATTTTTTTAATCAGAAATCACCTAATAAGTCTGGGATCTTGTTTCTCACGAATGATTCAGGATTGTATGCCAGCGTTGGGGTGCATCCCGATTTGGCAGATTTATTTGTAGTGCGAGCATCTTGCTCGCTGCTATCTATTACGCGAGCGAGACGAGACGCTCGCACTACATATTCCAAAATGGGATGCCCCCCAGCGTTGTACAGTAGGCAAACTACTCACCAAATTTCCGCCAAATCTAAAACAAATCCTGGCAAAATATCTTCTCCCGATAGAGTTGTAGGACTTTGTAAAATCTCAACTTCTCGATTGAGACGATAAATTTCTACCTGCTGCTGCCCTCTATTGATTAACCAGCCCAATCTTGCGCCATTCTCCATGTATTCCCTCATTTTGGCTCGCGTTTTTTCTAAGGAATCACTCCTAGACATTAACTCAACCACAAAATCGGGACACAAAGGAGCAAATCTTTCTTTTTCTGCTTCACTCAAAGCATTCCACCGTTCCATTTTCACCCAACACGCATCTGGAGAACGTTCTGCACCGTTGGGAAGTTTGAAACCACCAGAAGAGTCAAAGGATTTCCCTAGCTTATTTTGACGACTCCAAGCTCTTAATTGATAAGTTAAATCGGCATTCCGATCGCTAGTACTACTTCCCGTAGGTGGCATAATAATTAACTCTCCTGAAGCTGTCCGCTCAAACTTTAAATGTCGATTATTTTGACAAAGCTGAAAAAATTGCTCGTTAGTCAAATCGATATTTAATTCGAGGGTAGGAGGTAAACTGACGGTGGTAGTATTCATGATGATCGATTCTGGTGGAAGCCATATATCTATTTTAGTAGTCTGTCAAGTCAACTATGCTGGGTAAATAAGTTTGTAGTCACGAGTTTAGTCTTGATGTAAAAGCCGACTCAGCACTCTTAAACTGATTCTCTCCCTGACAAATGGTTCACCCGATTGGGTGAATGCGATCGCCTGCTCAGGAACTACTCTAAAAGAGGTGCAGTTTTAATTCTGTTAGCGATTATGCCCACAGAATTTAAACTGCTCCCATTGGCTATTCTGGCTTTTAATTCTACATCAATAGCTTGTGTATCAAAGGATCATAGAGTGAATGAAACCGTTATAAAATCTCTGCATACACCAAATTGCCAGCAACAGGCTATTAACCTGCTCTCAAAAATTGCTGTCAATTTGCCAGGAATAATTTTCCAAGTTCTGCAACAGCAGGATGGTTCTGTGTTTGTCCTTTATGTCAGTTCTGGTTGTAAATATTTGTATGAAATAGAACCAGAAACTATACAGTTAGACTTTCGGGTGCTATACAAACTGATTCATCCTTTAGATATAAAAGCCTTTGCAGAATCTCTAGCTGTTTGTAGTACCACTCTTAAACCTTGGCATTGGGAAGGTCGGATAATTACGCCTAGTGGCAAACTTAAGTGGATTCAAGGCACTTGCGAACCCGAATTACAAGAAAAAGGCGATTTTCTTTGGAATGGTTTGGTCATGGATATTACAGACCGAAAACTAGCAGAAGAAAAATTGCAAGAGAGTGAGGCGCGCTATAAAGCAATTTTAGATGCTATCCCCGATTTGATGTTTCGGATCAGCTGTGATGGTGAGTATCTCGATTTAAAAAGTGAGGGAGCAAATATCACTTTTTTGAGAGAAGAAATAGTTGGAAAAAATTTGCACGAGTTATTGCCTAGTGATGTTGCGGCCATCAGCCAAGAAGCGATCGCTAAAACTTTAGCTTCTAGAACTTTACAAACTTACGAATATCAACTACCAACGCCTTGGGGAGTCAGAAATTATGAGGTGCGGTTGGTAGTAAGTGGTCAAGATGAGGTCTTAGCAATTGTGCGAGATATTACAGAACGCAAACAAGCAGAAGTCGCCTTACAAAATCTTGCCCAAAAATTTTCTAAAGCTTTTAGTTGCAGCCCCGATTCAATTACCATCAGTACACTGCAAGAAGGACGCTTTGTAGAAGTTAACGACAGTTTTGTGAAACTCTCCGGTTATGAGCGAGATGAGGCGATTGGTAAAACTTCCTTTGAGTTAAATCTTTGGGTACACAATCGCGATCGCCTAAAGTTGTTACAGGAGTTGCAAGCCACAGGAGTCGTTCGCAACTTGGAATTTGAGTTTCAGCCCAAGTCTGGCGAGATAATTACAGTACTACTTTCAGCCGAAGTCATTGATTTAGATGGCATCCCTTCAATCCTAGCAGTCCATCACGACATTACAGAACGCAAACAGGTGGAAGCGCAATTACGCCTATCAGCACAACGCGATCGCTTGTTGGCAGAAACTCTAGTGCGAATTCGGTCTTCGCTGAATTTAGAGCAAATTCTCCAAACCACAGTGACGGAAGTCAGGCAATTTTTGCAAGCAGATCGAGTTTTTATTGATTTAAATAATGCTAATTTAGGTGTCAGAACCCTTGCCGAATCAGTAGATCCCAAATATCCATCAGTCTCAGGGTGGTCTACCAATGATGAAGCTTATCTACAAGAATTGAGAAACCTATTAAAAGATAATCTTGTGCGTGTCGTTGAAGACATAACGCAAATAACAGTATCCTCCAAAGTCAAAGCACACTGTCAAAAATTCCAAACGAGGGCGACTTTAGTTGTACCAATTATGCTAGGCAACGAATTATTTGGTGCCTTAATTGCTAACCAATGCTCAGGGGCGCGTCATTGGCAGCCAATAGAAATTGATTTGTTACAGCAGATGTCAGAACAGGTAGCGATCGCCATTCAGCAAAGCCAAATATACCAAGAACTAGCAGAACTCAACACTAATTTAGAACACCAGGTACAAGAACGAACAGCACAGTTGCAGCAGAAAATGCAAGAAGTTGAAGAACTGCATCAGGTAAAAGATGTTGTTTTGCACACAGTTGCCCACGATTTACAAACTTCGGTGATGGGTAACTTGATGGTGTTAAAAAATTTGTTAAATCAGGGAGTGGGGAGTGGGGAGTGGGGAGT
>NZ_WBKM01000293.1 GCF_015714725.1 Nostoc sp. WHI | reverse complement strand
CCTGCTCCCCTGCTCCCCTGCCCCCCTGCTTTACATTTGGGGTGCTATCACCCTAGATGTTGCTGGGAAACAAATGACGGAATTGGCAGATTTAGCGTCTGCTGGAGTTGTTGGTTTTAGCGATGGTAAACCAATGGATAATTTGGCGCTGGTGCGGCGAGTGTTAGAGTATCTTCAGCCGTTGGGTAAACCAGTCGCATTTTGGCCAAGCGATCGCCAATTAGCTGCAAATGGTGTCATGAGAGAAAGTTCAGAAGCACTTCGTTTAGGTTTACCGCCAATACCCGCCAGCGCTGAAACCACTGCGATCGCCTCTTTGTTAGAATTGGTTGCAGCTATAGGTACACCAGTCCATATCATGCGTGTCTCTACATCTCGCAGCGTGGAATTAATCGCCTCAGCAAAAGCTGCTGGTTTACCCATCACCGCCAGCACCACTTGGATGCACCTTTTACTTGACACTAAAGCAGTTAAGAGTTATAGTACCAGCCTCCGTTTAGACCCGCCTTTAGGAAATTCTAGTGATGTGGTAGCGTTGCGTGCAGGAGTGCGTGCGGGTGTGGTGGATGCGATCGCTATTGATCATGCACCCTACAGCTACGAAGAAAAAGTCCAGGCTTTTGCCGAAGCACCTCCCGGAGCAATTGGTTTAGAGTTAGCATTACCCTTACTGTGGCAGTATCTCGTTGAAACTGGAGAATTTACAGCTTTAGAATTATGGCGGGCGTTGAGTACCAAGCCAGCAGAGTGTTTGGGGCAAAAATTGAGTGCGATCGCTCCTCATCAATCGGCAGAACTAACTTTATTTAATCCCCAAGAAACCTGGAAAGTCGAACGGAAAAACCTTCATACACTTTCTAGTAATACACCTTGGTTAGGACAACAACTTAAAGGTCGTGTTGTACAAACTTGGTGTTAGTGTCCACCTTTGATAAGTGATACCACTGACATTCCGCAGGTTTAGTTTCGTTCTCATTTTTCAGTGCAACATAGGTAATAGTTGCAATTTGGAATTTTAAATTATTTAATTTTGCTCATTTAAATAAGAAAGATACGTATTTGCCCAAATCGCAGCTTGAGTGCGATCGCGCAAATTCAACCGATTTAAAATATTCGTAACATGATTTTTTACCGTCCCCTCAGAAATGTAGAGTTGGTGAGCAATTTCTCGGTTACTAGCGCCTGTAGCAATTAACTGCAAAACCTCTTTTTCTCTAGGAGTAAGTTCAGCTAAATTAGATGGTATTGGCGGTGATTGGATTGGTGCACCATTAGAAAACTGAGTCAATAGTTTTTTAACTATTCCTGGGCCTAGTTGAGTGTATCCTTTATGAACGGCACGAATAGCAACAGCTAATTCTTCTGAGGGCGTATCCTTCAATAAATAACCCATTGCTCCATTTTGCAACGCTGCTGACACATATTCATCATCATCAAAAGTCGTCAGTACTAAAATTTTAGTTTTGGTAAAACGTTTTTGAATTTCCCGCGTGGCTGCAACTCCATCCATAATTGGCATTCGGATATCCAGCAATACTACATCTGGCTGAAATTGTGCAACCAAATTAATCGCCTGTTCACCGTTTTCTGCTTCTCCCACTATTTCTAAATCTGGTTCTAGTTCCAATAATGCTCTTAATCCTTGACGAATTAAACTTTGGTCATCTACTAATAAAACTTTAATCATCACAACCTCGTTAAGGGAATATTAACTGTAATTTTGCAACCAGAACCAGGAGCGCTGTTAATATTAAAATCACCTCCAAGTGCTAAGGTGCGATCGCGCATACTATGAAGTCCAAAACCAGTAGTATTTTGCTTTAAATCAAAACCTCTACCATTATCCTGAATTATCAATTGTAAATTTCCTTTTGTCGTAGCGAGTTCCAGTTTAACCTCTGTTGCATACGCATATTTAGATATGTTTGTCAAGGATTCTTGAGTAATCCGATAAATAGCGCTATTGATTTCAGGTGGTAGAGCATATTCCAGGTTAATTTTATAAATTGGTAAAATGCCATTTGAGCGGTGAAAATCTTCTGAAAGAATAGCGATCGCCCGTTCTAAAGACTGTTCTTGCAAGGGATTAGAACGCATAGTAGAAACAGATTGACGAACATCTTTTAGCGCTTTTGAACCTAATTCCTTTGCTGTTGCGAGAAAAATTTCAGCCTTACCTGGGTTAGATTGCCACAGTTTTAAAGCGGTTTCTAATTGCAGATTTAAAGCAGTCAGAGAGTGTCCTAATGAATCATGAATTTCACGAGCAATCCGGTTACGTTCTTGTAAGGTAGCTTGATTTTCAATTCGCATGGCATATTCACGCAGTTTCTCGTTAGCGATCGCTAGCTTTTCTCGACTGTGCCGTTCGGATAATACTGCATTCATCATCAACAATACAAAAACTAAACTTAAGCCGAATACTAATGACCAATTCAAGCTAAAAAAGCGAAAGCGTTCTTGCGCCTGTGGTGATGATTGAAAATTGAATAACTGATATTTTAGTTGTGTAGTAAGTAGAAATAAAGTAAATGACAGACTTGTAATAAACAAACGCCCAGGTAAATTAAAAATTAGGCAACTGCGAGTCACTAAAATTATGTAAAGAAAGGGGAAAAGGCGAGCAAATCTCTCACCAAAAAGTCCAATTATTAAAATCAATAAAATTTCACTAGCTGTATAGATTACCTTAGTAGTACGATTATTATTGGGTAATATTAAGCCCATTAACGCAAAAATAATCAGACTATAAATTGACATATCTGGCAATATGCTACAAACTGACCAGTCTGGAAATGTATTACAAATTGATAGTTCTGGAGGTTTAGGACGAAATCGCCGTAACGGAGGTGGTATAACTGCTATCAATGCAGTAATCGCTAGTAGCGTCCACTCCAGATAAAGCAAAGACGGAAAAGGATGTTTCTTAATTTGAATTGGACGACTCATCAGTCGCTTCCCTCCAGTTATGAATGGGTTAACTATTTATTGTCAGTCACCTTTGCAAAAATTGAATCATGACTAAAGTCATGGGTAAAACCATGACTTTCTCCTCATGTGACTACTGAAGATAAATTCTTATGATGGTGATATCAAAACAGAGAAAAACCACGAGATAATTAATGAAACTCAAGACATTATCGCTAATTGCTGGAGCGATCGCCCTAAGTTTAACTGCAACCTCCTTTGCTGTTGAAGCACAAACAGCCTCTCCTTCACCCGTGCTACTTGCACAAACTCCACAAAAACAATGGGGCCCTTGGCAAGAATTGAATCTAACAGATGCCCAAAAAAGCCAAATTCAGGCAATTCGCCAGAGTAGCCGCGCCCAAATGCAAGCAGTTTTTACTCCAGAACAAAAGGCAAAGTTAGAGGCCGCCAAGCAAGCGCGTCGAGATCAGCGCCAAGCCGGTCAACAGCAACCAGGGCAACGTCCAAGAAAGGATAAGTTTGCTGATTTAAATCTGACTGAAGCACAAAAAACCCAAATGCGACAAATCCGGGAATCAGAGAAACAACAAATCCAAGCAGTGTTAACCCCCGAACAGCAACAAAAACTAGAGCAATTCCGGGAGAGCATAAAACAGCGCCGTCAACAACGCAATTCCCAATAATTTTCAATCTTTTAAAAAATACTTAATCAGTCTGAGGTGGGCAGTGTTGCCCATCTCATCCCAACATAAACTATGATGCAACCCTTTGCTGGTTCCTCAAATCCCACTCCTCGGCTGCAACAGGTTTTAGATTTACTCGATCGCATATCTGAAGCACAGGGACAAAATGTTGCCCCAATTGTGGATATAGAAAAATTGCGTTTCCTCCCTACTGGCACTTTTGGCAGAACTTGGGCAAATTTTCTCAATGAACACAACTTAAAACCATTCACCACAGGTAGCCGTCGTAAACAACTCCATGACGGGGTTCACGTCCTCACAAGTTATGGCACTGACCCCATTGGTGAAGCAGAAGTACAGGCATTTTTATTAGGAACAAAATTTAGCATAACTAACTTGATGCTGGGACTAGGATTGTTGCGAGTCATCCATAAAAACCTCAATTCTCGACAACAATTTAGCTGGGATAGACTTTGGCAAGCATACCAACGCGGTTGTCACTCCCACTTTGACCCAGATACTTGGCAACCAGAATTACTTTGGCATGTACCGTTGACTAATGTGCAGACATTGTTTTTCATAGCCAAGAATTAAAAAATTATATAGACTTCTTGCAGAAGATGGGAAAGGGGAAAAAATTCTATCCCCTTTCCCTTTCCCTATTTCTACGCCCAATGGATAGACTTTCAAGCTCGTTATGAGTTATGAGTTATGAGTTAATTAAAACTCCTAGCTATTTCAAAATGTCCAAAGAATTCGCAATTGGTAGTAAAGTCCGGGTTGTGGTACTACCGCCCTACATCAAAACTGCTGAATCTATGCCCACGCTACGCCCCCCCGATGTGATTCATATTGGCGAAGAGGGTATAGTTATTGACCGTCGTCCCGGTGGATATTGGGGTATTCACTTTGCTAAGGGAGCCTTTCTCTTAGATAGCCAATACATTGAAAGTACAGATACCCCTCCCGAATCTCACTTAGAGTAAGATTTGCAGCAACCAAGAATTGTAAGCTTGTGTAAAGTTGTAATTTTGGTCTGCACCATGATTTCCCGCCGCACTTTTTTAAGCATATTATTTGCCAGCTGTATTTCTATCATCAGCTGGCTGAATTTTACCCCTGCTGCTGATGCCCTTGGTGGTAAACTTCCTGCAATTAATCAACCCGCACCAGAGTTTACTTTGCCAACTAACACAGGCGATGGTAAAATTTCCCTCTCTGACTTGCGTGGTAAATGGGTAGTCCTCTACTTTTATCCCAAAGACTTCACCTCTGGTTGTACTATAGAGGCTCGTCGTTTTCAGCAAGATTTACCCCAATATCTTGAAAAAAATGCCCAGATTATTGGTGTAAGTGCTGATGATATTGATTCTCACGCCAAATTTTGTGATTCAGAGGGACTAAAATTTCCACTGTTAGCTGATACTGATGGTTCAGTGAGCAAAACTTACGGTTCATGGCTCGGCTTCTTATCTATGCGCCACAGTTTTATCATCGATCCTCAAGGCATCTTGCGCGAAACTTTTGTCAAAGTCAACCCAACTGTTCATAGTTCAGAAATCCTAGCACGATTGGAAAAGTTACAATCCGCAATTTCTTAGACGATTAGCCTAATACCAATTTGAAAAAACAATGGGACAAATATAGGACTATGATTTGATTTCTGAAAAAACTCCGTACAGCTCAAAGAGCATTCTTTCCCGTTGCCTCTTGCCTCTTGCCTCTTGCCTCTTGCCTGCCTACCCAGATAAGTTCAAAAATCAAATCGGATTGCTATAGACCATTGGTAATCTCAACATGAAAATGAATTTGATGCCTGTCGCTTCCAGAAAAAGTTACAGGCATCAGTATTATCTATTCGATTCCCTTACGAGTTTTCGTAAGCTTCCCGACTATCCATCCCGCAGATACAACTACTCTGTATCTATTAAATATTGATGCTTTGAGGAATATTGGTAGGAAGCAAAAACTCGTAAGGTATTATCCTATCACCCTTACTATTACTATTTCTCTGGTTAATTTGTTGCTCAATGTCTTTTAGGTTTGTCTGAAATTTCTCCAAAGGCGATGTTACATTTGGATCTGTAAAAGCAGATGCGGAATAATTGCCTAAATTTGTGTAGTAGATAGAGCCAAGTAAATAAAGTAAATTTATCTGATTTAGTGCTTGGTCTAGCGGCGGTAGCCCATTTATGAAATTCTCTGGCTGCTGGGGATCTACAGGTGCAGGTAAATAACGGGCTAAAGGAAATGCTGGTGTATACATCATCAGTTCCTTTTGGGGAAAATTAACAGCAGCGTGTTGAGCGCTAGCCGTAAAAATAATCGTCGAGACAGCTTTCACTAAATAATCTAGCGTTTTAATATGCCCTTGTCCATCGTCACCAAAATTTTGTAAGCGGCCTCCTTCATTGGAAATCAATGTAGATGCCCAAGTCTGTAAATCTTGATCTTCAAGAACTGATTTATCAGTGGTGTAATAGAGACTAAAATATTCCTTAACCCAACTTTCAATAGCCTCCCAAATCAGTAACCCGTCATCTCTATAGGGGTAAGTAGGTAGTTTGCTAGCATCGTCAACACCGCGACTTGTTAAAGTATCAGGAAAGGCAATATCATTAAAGTTAAACAGGTAGCTTTGCGCTCCATTAGCAGCTAGAGTTTGGTCACTGCCAATACTACTAGCTAGCAGCTCATCTACACCACCCCCTGGGGCAATTAAGGATGTATGAGCGCCATAATTAATCAGTACAGTACCCTCAAGATGAGGTTTCAGCAGGTTTTTTAGATTGTGGTTGTCAGGCAATTGATTAGTTGCCACAACAAAAGGCTCAACCACTAAGTGAGTACGGCCTAAGTGACTGACTAACTCGTGATAGTTGCTATCTGCCATTTGTACAATATTCTTGGCAGTCATCCACGTATCTGCGTCAGTAACAGTAACTAAGGGTGTAAATAAAATCCAATTATTACTAATTGAAGTCTCTTGGTAACTAATTGCTACTGGGAATAAAGAGCGAATTCCATAGCCACTTGGTGGTACTGCAAATAGCGCTAAAGGAGCAGAAATATACTTTTGTTTTTGAGGGAAAGTGCCATTTACCAAGGTATCTAACAGAGTATAGTCTGCTAAATAAATTCGACCCTCAGCTAGTGCGTTGTTTAGAGTATCTGAAACTCCATAGAAGTTAGCAACATCAGAGTATTTGTCTTCAGTTAGTAGTAAACGCAAATCTAGTTGTGCTAGCTGCTGTAGCATAACTGGGTTGGGGCCAGCCACCTGCATATAAGCAAAATATTTATCTTCTTGAAAGTGATAAGAAATATCCGGCTTGGCTATAACTTGAAATTGTTGGTTGTAATTTTCAAGGCTAGAAAAAGCAGGCTTTAAACTGGAGGTTTGATACTTAGCTAGTTCTGCTAATTTAGCCGTGGATTTAATTATTTCCTTAAGATTTTGGATTTTCGGCTCTTCACTTAATTCTTCTAAATTTAGGGTAAACTTTTCTGCATTTTCAACTAATAAACGAGCTATCTGTCTGTCAATTTCTTGAAATTCCTCATCAATTGAAAGGTGAGTAATGCTTTCTGTTTGTTTAGCAAATCTAGCAACCGCAAGTTGCTCATCAACTTTCTGAGATTGGTTAATTTCTTCTAAACTTGATTTCAGTTTCAAAAGAATAGCACTTAATTCTTCTTGAACTTCTGGCTTGTTTATTTCGTTACCAATTGCATCTAAGGAAACGGCAATTATTGATTTCAAGAAATCTGGTTGGGTAATTAAAAATTTGTTTAACTGAGTAACAACTAATCGGATTACTACTGCAATTACCCATTTGACGTTGGGAAGTTCTTCTTTAGGAAGAAGAGGTATAGTAATACCTGCAATTGGAAATTGAGGTACATCTGTTATGGCTAAAGGATTTAGATAATCGTAGTTGTATTTATACGTAAAACCTTTCAATACGGCTTCACGTAATTTCACAAGTGAGTATAACAATTTAAGCAAATCTACTATATCTAAGATTATACTTTTCTTATTTAAGGTAGATGAAGAATCTTCAGTGTTAATCTGTGACATGATTTTCCTGTTTGTTAATTTACCGAAATTTGCGGCTATTTTAGTCTTGAAAATGGGATTTAGGCAATTTTTGCTTTTTACATAGCAATTATACTGCTATTAGCAGCATTTCGATAACACTGCAACGTTCCTAGACTTTTCTTGTGTTCAATGCCAGTCCTTCTAGGCTTGAAGGCTTCACCTAACTTATAATTGCGATCGCCAACAACTTTTTTAGCGTAGTTTCATTTGTGTAGTACGCTCTTAAGGGACTTCCAAAAAATAAAATCAGCAATAAATAGAATAATAATCGTTTTCAAGGTGAGGGAAGAGCAGCCATTGGCTGCTCTTCCCCAAGTTGTAGTAAATTCAATTTAGGTTCAAAATTTGAGGTGTTTCAAGTGTCGATACAATTAACTGATTCATTAAAAAATCTCCTTAAAGAAACAGCAAATCATTAAAAAGTGCTACAAGACGGGGGTTTGAATTTTTTATTCCTTTAACGCACAATAAACCCATATTTTTTTAGTACAGTCTTGGCTTGACTGCCAGATAAAAATTGCACAAATTCCTTGGCAGCAGCAGTATTTTTACTGCTTTTAATTACTGCCACTGGATAGACAATCGGTGAGTGAAACTTATCATCAGCAGCAACTACAACTTTTACCTTGTTGGAGATTTTGGCATCAGTTGCATAAACTAAACCCGCTTCGGCGTTACCACTTTCTACGGCTGCTAAGACTTGACGCACATTGTTAGCAAAGACCAATTTGGACTTGACTTGATCATAAATTTTCAATTTCTTTAAGACTTGCTCCCCATATTGACCAGCAGGTACACTCCTGGGTTCACCGATCGCAATTTTCTTAATCTTATTATCTGTTAAATTGTAGAAGCTGCTGATGCCAACAACATCTTGAGCCACAATCAAGACTAGACGGTTATTTGCCAGGTTAGTACGGCTACCTGGTAGCAACAGTCCTTTTTGTTCCAAGGCATCCATTTGTCTTTTAGCAGCAGAAATAAAGATATCTGCTGGCGCACCTTGCTCAATCTGTTGCTGTAAAGCACCAGAAGCCCCAAAATTATAATTAATATTGATATTTGATTTACTTTGTTGGTACAGAGGCTTAATTTCTTCCAGCGCTTCTTTTAAGCTGGCGGCTGCGGACACGAGTATACTGGTGTTTGACTGTGCGATTACCGAAGAAGGAGTAACCAACGGTAAACCAATTGCTAGAAGCAAGCCAGCAAGTATTATACCCAAAAAGCCAAAAATTTGTCTTCTTTTCATAGAACTTTTTTTACTAAAATTGATGCTAGGTAGAATCTTAACAATAATACCAAGATTTTACCAACTACATCAATAAAGCTATGCTTAGAAAAGAATAAGGGTGGGTCACATTCCAAACCTCTCCACAAGAAAGCATTAAATAAATGCGTAAACCGGACTGCGGACATATTTCCCAGACCGGTTTACCATACTGTAGATTATGAAAGCACTGGTTGTGCTTCCACTTTCTCAGCTTTGTTCTTCAAGATGGTTGGTAATTCACTGCTGAACACCTCACCTTCAACTACTTGCGATCGGAAACCATCGGGTCCAACTGGAACATCCCCCGTGATCGTCGTGCGATAAAGGACGCGCTCAACTTCCAGGTGATCGAGATCCTGAGGAGCTAAATGCGAGGTGGCGCGATTGTCCCAGAAGGCAATGTCACCGTTGTTCCAACGGAAGCGGGTGGTGTAGGCAGGCTTGGTGATCTGGTTGAAAAACAACTCAAGCAGCAGGTCGCTTTCTTGTCGTGATACGTCAAGAATGTGCGAAGTGAAGCCAGGATTTACGTACAAAGCTCGTTCACCTGTCTCAGGATGAACCCGTACCACTGGGTGGATTGAAACCAAGGGATTGGCTGCAATACGCTGGGCGATCTTGCTGTTGCTGGGTAGACTCAAGCGCGCATTGAAACGATGTTCGGCTTTCAATCCGTCTGCTAGCGCCCGCAGAGGTGCTGATAGACCCTCATAGGCTGCAACCAAGTTAGTCCACTGTGTGTCACCACCAAAGCTGGGGACGTTAACAGCCCGCAAAATAGATGCCGCAGGTGGGTTGACAACTGCTGTCACATCAGTATGCCATCGGCTCTCGTAGCTGGAACGCCGCAGACCGTTGCGCCGCTCGTAACGGCTACGATCAATCGGTAGAATTTCTGAGAAGCCTTCAATTGGCTCATCCTCGTGGGGATGTGCGTAGGTGACTTCGCCGAAACGAGCCGTAAACGCAATCTGTGCAGCATGATCAATGTTTTGACCACGAAAGAACACGACTTTCCACTTCAATAGTGTTTGACGAATTTCTTTGACTGCATCATCGTGCAGAGGACGCGACAGGTCTACGCCACTAATTTCAGCACCGATGAAACCGGCTACCTGTTTGACTTCAATGTGTTTGTTGCTCATGTGAATTCTCCAGAGTTTGATCCTTATAACGGTGTTCGCACTCGTCTGTTTCCTTTGGTCTAATGCCTAGATACCAAAGGAAGCGATCGCAGTTGAAAATCATCATACTATAAATCTATCAAATTACCGTAGTATAAAGTCGCCATATTTTAAACTGCTGGAATCACAAGCTATCGCAAACCTTTGAAAAGCAAAAGCTTATCTGCCCAAACCCGATCTGTTTTATGTAAAGCCGGAATGGGTTCTTGTCGATAATCAATTACCAAGTCGTACCGTGCTTGGTTGTAAATTTGCCACAGCAGACTTTGGGCTAACAGTGCGTTTCATTATGCCGTTTGAAGCTCCGTTGCTACATTCTCTTTCATGCAATCTTTGATTATCTGCTCAAAATGTCTACGACGATACCGAAGAATAACTACTGAAGGAAGTTTTGTGTCTACTGGTTCATAGACTTCGTGATGACTAAAATCCCAAATATGTTTTTCTTGCCCTTCGCACCCTACAGTGTAAGTAGTTGCAAGTTCGTAATGAGCAATGTGTCTTTCAGTTTTCAAAAACTTATCTACTGATTCTTTGGCAGTTAGTGGACTAATTAAAATAACTCCGCTACGCAAATTAGCTTCAGAGTCAGTATCAAAACATGGCATTTCTACAAAATGCGTGCTGGGGTTTTGCAAGAGTTGTTGTTTACTCATTTTATGTTTCTCCTTATTTACCTACACATTCAAAAGTCCCATTCGTTTTTTTGCGAACGTAAGCAAATTCAAGTCCATGTAGACTTACATCTCTTCTACACCAATATCCGCTTGTGCTGGGGTTAGAGACGATCCATAAGTATTTACTATTACCTCGTGTTCAAAGTCTTCCGGCTCTTCGATTTTAAGTACAGAACCATCACTGCTAGAAAATACACGTTTACCATTAGAAGATTGCCAGATGTAATAACTAATTCCACTTACAACTGCAACTCCAATTAATTAACACACAACCTGCGCCAGCAGTTCCAGCACACAGAGCAACCGGAGCCAGAATTGCGGGATTGGCGCTCGTTGGCTTAATACTGGTTGAGACGCAGAAGGACGCGAGAGTGACCCCTACTGCTATTTGCTGTAGAATTTTCATGTTGACCTACTAATGCTAGGTTGACCACGCCCAGGATGTTAACGGCATCGCTGGGCATTTAATTATACGTCAAATTGGGTGTATAACACCTTTGGAGCTAATAGTTTTCCATGCTTCTATCATACAATCTATTGAAAAACGCTGTAATATTAATTCGCTATGAAGATGCTCTTAATTATTAAACGAACCGCCAAGTAAAGAAGGAGTAATAATTAAGTCATTAAGTCGAATATTAGGGATAATTGGTATTGATTCAATTTTCAACCATCTCCAAGAATTGCGCCTCGCTTAACTGTGTAATTCCTAAGGAGAGCGCTTTTTCTAATTTGGAACCTGCATCTTCACCTAACACTAAATAATCTGTTTTTTTACTCACTGAATCAGTCACTTTACCGCCAGCTTTTTGAATCAAAGCCTTGGCTTCATCTCGCTTTAAGGTTGGCAATGTACCCGTAATTACAAAAGTTTTACCTGCGAACTTTTGATTACCTTCATCAACTGTTTTTGTTTCCTCTGTGGCAGTTAATTGCAATCCTTCTGCTTGCAAGCGTTCTATCAAAGTTTGGTTGGCATCAATCCGAAACCACTGGTACACAGATTGGGCAATTTCAGCACCAATACCATAAATTCCTTCAATATCTGATTGCTTTGCTGTAGCTAACTGCTCTACGGTGAAATATTTCTGAGTCAACAATTGGGCATTTACACTGCCAACGTGACGGATACCTAAACCATACAATACCCTTGACCAAGGTTGGTTTTTTGATTGTGCGATCGCATCTATTAATTTATCTGCCGACTTTTTCCCCATCCTTTCTAATGCAGATAATTTCTCTGCTGTCAACTCATATAAATCGGCAACGGAATGCACCAAACCTTTATCAACGACTTGATACACTAACTTTTCCCCCATGCCTTTAATATCTAAAGCATCACGACTTACCCAATGTTCAATGGAACCTTTAAGAATAGCTGCACAAGAAGCATTGACGCAGCGAGTCACTGCCTCACCTGATTCTCGCACCACTGCTTGATTGCAGACTGGGCAATGGGTGGGCATGATAAAGGGTTCAGTGTCAGCCGGACGAAGTTCTTTTAATACCCTCAGTACTTCTGGGATGATTTCGCCAGCTTTGCGGATAATGACAGTATCGCCAATGCGGATATCTAATTGAGTAATGCGATCGCTATTATGTAAAGTAGCGCGGGAAACTGTTGTCCCTGCCAATTGTACAGGGCGCATCTCTGCTAACGGCGTTAATGCCCCCGTTCTGCCGACATTCACAGCAATATTTTCTACACGGGTAGGTGCTTCTTCGGGTGAGTACTTCAAAGCGCTCGCCCAACGGGGGAATTTCTGCGTAAACCCTAGCTGTTCTTGAAGTTTAAAAGAATTCAGCTTCACTACTACCCCATCTGTCATGTAGGGTAAATTCAGGCGTTCTGTATCCCAGTACTCATAATATTCTGCTACTTCTGTTACAGAGTTACATAATTTATGGTTGGGGTTGACTCGAAAACCCATTTTTTCCAACAACTTCAACGCTTCCCATTGGGTATTAGCAATACTGGTGTCATCTCTACCAGGAATGTGCAGGGTGTAGGCAAAGAAATCTAACCGCCGTTTAGCTACAATGCGCGAATCTAATTGCCTGAGTGTACCAGATGCGGCATTACGGGGATTGGCAAATAATTGCTCACCTGCTTTCTGCCTTTCTTCGTTAATTTGTTTAAACACTTCCAACGGCAAAAAAGCTTCACCCCGCACTTCCACCTTTTCCAGAATTTCTAACCCTTCAAAATTCAAACGCAAAGGAATTGAGCGAATTGTTCGCACATTTGGGGTAATATCTTCACCCATTGCTCCATCACTCCTAGTTGCACCCCTGACTAAAATGCCATTTTGGTAGGTAAGAGCCAAGGCAGAACCATCTATTTTTAGTTCAGTGACATATTCTACTGAGTCTATTTTCGGTACTTGTCGCCGCCAACGCTGATCCCACGCTTGCAACTCATCAATATTAAACGCATTCTCTAGACTGTACAGGGGAATGTTATGTCGCACTGAGGTAAATTGTGTATGCCTAAGCTCACCTACGCGCTGAGTGGGGCTATCAGGTGTCGTCAATTCTGGATACTGAGTTTCCAGTTGTTGCAATTCTCGATATAGCTGGTCATAGATTGTATCTTCCATGATTGGAGTATCTAGGACGTAATAAGCATAGCTTGCTTGTTGCAATAACTGGCGCAGTTCTTCTATGCGCTTTCCTTCTGGTTTAATTTGTATCATTAGACTTATTGCAAAATATCTTTAATATGAATAGTCGTATCTATCGTTAGAATTAATATAGTCCATTCAGATAGTATTTTCTCTGGAAAAAGGCTACACGTCCATAGCAGACTGTAAATATTTTGTTTATTTACTTGTATCAATAATTTCGGTTTTTATATGGGAATTATAAGTTTGTAGAGGGGTTGCAATGCAATGTCTCTACTTTTTATGAGACATTTTACTCAGAAGTTAAAAATTTGTGCAATTTCGGTTCTTATCTAGTACAGGCAGATGCTTACTAGCCGCGATCGCAATTCTATGCCAAATTATTGTGATTCCAGCCAAGGCAGATACTCCTGCAATTTCAAATCCACAAACGCCGACAACTGCCCAATTAGCTAATGATTCAGAACTAAAAACTTTTCCTGTGGGATTGAATGTAGGCAACCAGAATGTTAATCCTAGCATTTTGGTGCGTGGTAAAGAAGATGGTTCTCAAGCAATTGATTTCGCAAATTGGCTGTTACCTTATAATGCTGTGATTCAAGGGTTGAAATTAAATGTTACCACTTTGCCTGATGGTCAACTAGAAATGCGATCGCCTGGTGTAGTAACTCGCATTGATCCAAAAAAACTTCGCACCGATCCAGAACTAGGTTTAGTCTTTTCCATTCAAGATTTACAAACTTTATTTGGAGTAACGGCAAAATTTGACATCAGCGAATACGCCATTGTTTTGGATGTTCCTAAGCTCAATCAATCTAGTGGCAAACTAATAGAAACAGAAGCTCCAATTCAATTAGAAGGATTACCACACATTGCACCTCAAAATTTTAGTGTGGCAGCAGTTGAGCAAAAGGTAAATGCTAGCGGTAGTTCTACCAGATCAACAAGTTATAGAGGTGATTTAATTGCTGTTGGCAGTGCTTTTGGTGGTTCGTGGTTCATCCGTACCGATCAACCAAATTTGCAAAATCAGCAAACTTGGAATATTGCCGAAGCGCAGTTTCTTCGACAAACTAATTCAGCTGATTATTTTATAGGTTCCCAGCCAACTTTTTGGCAAACTCAAGGAACAGGAGACTATTGGGGTTTTACATCCATTCAACGACAGGGATTTGTGCCGCCTCAACCCTTCGGTGGTAGTTCTTCTGATCCTCGCCAACGTTTACAAGCAGCTGCTATTGGCCGCACAATTTCCGGCAAGGCTGAACCAGGTACATTAGTAAGGTTAGTACAAGGTTTTGCCGATCGCGTGATTGCCGAAATTTTAGTTGATTCTTCTGGGATTTACCGCTTTGAAAATATTAAAACTGAAAATCAATTTTTAGGCAACAATTACCGGATCTTGCTGTATTCCCAAGGGCGACTTACAGCCCAACCAGAAATTCAAAATGCCACTTTTTCTAGAGTAGCAGGACAATTGCCAGCAGGTGCTTCGGCATTAATTTTTTCTGGTGGATTACGACGGGGTTCTTTTGGAAATCAAAGCCTGTTGGGAAACTTTTCCGACTTTCGAGGGGGAATTGCCCAACGTTGGGGTTTATCGGAAAATCTGACAGTCGGCTTAGGTGGAGTGTACGACGAATCCGCTAAAGCCTTAGCAGAATTATTTTGGCAACCGGCAAACTTGCCTTTGCAGGTAGCAGTTTCAGCACTGACAGATAATGATTGGGATGTAAACACAGATATTCGCTACAATCCATCTCCCAACTTGAGT
Source organism: Nostoc sp. WHI (assembly GCF_015714725.1). Taxonomy (GTDB): domain Bacteria; phylum Cyanobacteriota; class Cyanobacteriia; order Cyanobacteriales; family Nostocaceae; genus Nostoc. The sequence goes on along the minus strand of NZ_WBKM01000293.1, from coordinate 8,256 downwards.
GCTGCATTTACCAGCGATCGCTTATCTAGCCGTTTTAATCTAGATTGGCGAGTTTTTCCTCAATTAATCTTATTTACCACTACTGACAGCCGTGATGCTACATCTGGCGGAATACAATTTAACTTGAGTGGCAAAGATGCCTTTACCTTTGCCCGTGTCAGCTTAGATACTAAAAACCGCCTGCGATGGAATTTGTTGCAACGCCTCGGCAAACTAGAATTAACACAACGCGGTAACGAAATCAGTACTTTATCGGAACTGACTTACAACTTGTCTCAAAACCGCTTTTCTAATAGTGGCAGCGCCCTGCTGTTAAATTATGAAACACAAAATCAAAATCGTAGCGACAACCTGCTAAGTGTGAGTTGGCGCTATCGTTCACCACAACGAGCGGTTGATGGTAGCTATCAATGGGAAGCACAACTTGGTTATGGCATTGGTTCTCAGGGTAGCGGCCCAGTAGCCACATTATCAACAACAGTTTTACCAGGTTTACTATTACGGGCGCGTTATCGAAGTGTGTCACCGAGTTCTGATGAAGCAACCTTTAGTATAGATTTAGCTTCTAGCCTGAATTTACAAGGAGGTATTACTCCAGGCGATCGCCGTTCTAATTACTTCCGTACACAAGGCGGACTGTTGATTAAGCCATTTTTTGACCGAAACAACAACGGCAAAAAGGATACAGGCGAAGAAGTTTATACAGATAATGCTAATTTGTTGTTGACTTTGAACAATAAACCGCTTAAGTCATTTTCACCACAAATCCAAGGCGATCGCACTTTAGTACGGATGTCTCCTGGCATTTATCGCCTCGACCTTGACCCAGCAGGTTTACCTCCTGATTGGCAAGCTAAGGTTGATGCTTTAGCCGTTGATGTGATTGCTGGTAGTTACACTCTTGTTATGATCCCGCTAATTCGTTCTTACACGCGATCGGGAGTAGTTACAGATGCTCAAGGTAAAGTAATTACAGGTGCACGGGTAGAAGCCATACAACCAGATCAGGAAACTCGGCGTTTTTCTGTTACCAACGGTGCTGGAGTATATTATTTAGAAGGTTTGTCACAAGGTCAGTACAATCTGCAAATCAACGGACAATCTGCTGGTAACTTGAAATTAGAAGAGTCTTCTGAAGCATTCTTAGAGCTGAATTTGCAACAGCCGTCAACTCTCTCCGGGGAAATTAAAAATTACAATCCCGGTAAATAAAAGAGTTGAGATTTAGGGATTAGTAATAAATTAAGCGGCGTTGCATAATGGTTCGTAGTGAGCGATTTATCGCTCAACTCCAAGAATTAGAGCCGCTAACTCATGAATGCTGCTATGTTTCACAAACTAGTCATGATCTGAGCTAATTCCTTAGACAAGTTAACTACAGAATCCTGGCCTTTTTTAAATAAAACACCAGCTAAAAAATAATAATCACCGGAATAAAATGCCATTTTGTGTTTTTGAAGATTTTCTATGTGTTTTTTTACCTTGGGTTCAGAGCTATAGTAGCCGAATTGCAAAGGTAAAACCATGAATTTCTCAACACAATAACCATTTTCTTTTGCTAAATTAAGCGTACTTGTTGGATTAGAATAGCTTGATACTAAAACCAACACATTTTCATAACCTAACGACAAAAGATCATTTGTAACTGTAGCTCCATCTACACCTCCAAATAAGAGTGGCATACAAATATCGTTATCTGGTGCAGGGAGATACGGCGGATTTGCTATAAGATACTCTGCATCGGGTTGAGAATAATTGAACAAACATGAATTATGAATTACATATTTATTATTGAGGTTGTATTCATCAATGTTTGAATTTGCAACTTTCCAGGCAGAAGTGTTTAATTCAAATCCCTGGATCACACTATCAAACTTGTTTCTGAGTAGTGAATTAATCACGGGACTGCCATCCCCTGAGCCAAACTCAACAATAGATTCGGAACTTTTACAATCTCTGATCACAAAGTTTTCTAGGCAGTTGGAGTAGAAATTAGATTCTTCAGGGCAAAAAAATATGTCTTTCATTTGACTGTGGCTCAATGGCAATGTATTATTAAATTGAAAAGAAAATCATTTATTGCCTTGGATTAAGGCAACACAAAACTGTTCCTTTAGCAAAGAATTTATTGCTAAAGAAATCGGTTGCAGAAGAATTAGCAATAAAATGGCTTAGAAATGCCAAATTAAAATGCTAAACAGTAATCTGCTATTTTTGATTGCTAATTTTTGGTATTTCTTACGTGAGTAAAGCGGCTTGTTCTGCTTCGCGGATTGATCGCATTACAGCCGTTGTGGCGCGATCGCCCATTAGTTTCTCTTGGTCATAGCCAAGCACCAATTCCCACGCCTGATCGGGATACTTTTCTGCCAAAGGCAAAGCCACATCATCTAACATCCAACGGCCGTGGCGTTCATCTTCCCTAATGTGCAGTTCCCAATAACCCATGGCCGCCTCTGAGAGTCTCAGCCGTTGCGCTGCTGCTAAATAGTTTCTGTAAGCCGCAGGGCCAGCCACCTCAAAATATGTCAGCGCCCCATTGTAATGTAGGAAATAGCGCTTGCGCTCGGTCGTGAGAAAGTTATGATTACCACAAGCCAGCACTTCCCAAGGCACTAAATCGAAGTATCCTTCTGGTTGAGTGTTCATCCCAAATTCAGTCAGCATTTGGGCAAAAAATGTCGAATGCTTGCGGGATAAACGACCGTTGCCATATTCTTCTAGTAGTACTCGCACCAGCGTACACTGCACTTCATTAGCAGTACCACCCAAAATCCGGGAAAGACGACTACCTTCCACTAAGCCATCAAAGGAAGCGATCGCTAGTAAATGGCTATAACCAACTTCCGTCATTTCCTCACGGATGTAGCGGCTATCCTGCGACAATGGCGGATCTAAATCAGCAGATGCACGCTCAATTAGCGCTTGTTTCACATCTAATTTTTGTAGTGCTGCTACATCTATTTGTGCAAGTTCCCACTTTTGCCAAGCAGCCTCAATTTGGTTCCGACATGAGTATAAATAAGGCGATCGCTCATTGGTATAGTGCCGCAAATCGTCGTACCAAAACAGCTTTAGGCGATTAATGCGATAAAGTATCCGTTGGAGAAAACGGTGAGCTTGTTGATCAGAGCGATCGCTTTGATAAGCCGCGCTAATTGCCCATGAAAGCGTCTGTTCAAACTCACTAGCTCTTGCAGGTTCTACATCAAGCTTATTGTCCAAATCCTCCGTTACCAGAAGTTTTATAAATTGCTCTTCAGCCCGCTCGTACTTGGTAAAAGTTCTTTCTTTTGTTTGTATACTGATTTTCCCAGCCTCAGCACTAGGAAACATAACTAAATTACTTTGCATAGAATATTCGGTAGCTTTGCAAAAGTGAGAAATTAGTTTCACCTCTATATACTAGGTTTCCACATGACTAGCTTTCTGTACCTCTTTCCCTGGTTATAAAGAAAAGATTAAGTCTGGAGGAACATTGGGCATTGGGCATTGGGCATTGGGCATTGGGAATAGAGATGAGTCTTTGATAAGTAGTTATGCAAAATTAAATATACATTGTCATTGCGAATGGAGCGTAGCGGAATGAAGCAATCTCAAAGTCTTGCGATTGCTTCACGACCTTCGCAATGACGATGTATATTTTTGTGTACCTACTTATTCGTGAATGAGTCTTTGATATTCGTGAATGAGTCTTTGATACTCGTGAATGAGTCTTTAATACTCGCTGACGAGTCTTTAATACTCGCTGACGAGTCTTTAATACTCGCTGACGAGTCTTTAATACTCGCTGACGAGTCTTTAATACTCGCTGACGAGTCTTTAATACTCGCTGACGAGTCTTTAATACTCGCTGACGAGTCTTTAATACTCGCAGATGAGTCTTTAATACTCGCAGATGAGTCTTTGAACTCCACTCCTCCTGCCCCCTACGGCACTTCCGACTGCTCGATCGCCTTACTTGGCGGAATCTCCTCAAGAGGAATCAGCGCTTCGATTACCGACTTCACAATTGGCGCGGCGACAGTAGAACCATAAGCACTTTCTCCTTTTGGCTCATCCACCAGTGCGAACACTACATAGCGAGGAGATTCAACTGGCAAAATAGCCACAAAGCTGGTCATTCTAGCCCCCTTAATGTAGCCACCATTCGGACTTGCTTTTTGAGCAGTACCAGTTTTGCCCGCAATGCGATATCCCGGAATTTGTGCCGCCTTCCCACTGCCTTCATTAACAACAGTTTCCATCATTTCCACAACCTTTTGGGCTGTTGCGGCTGAGAAAATTTGGCGTGGGATGGTGCGAGTGGGTGAATCATGCATTTGCCCTTTGCTATCAATCAGCCCCCGAACGACATGGGGTGTAACCAACTTACCGCCATTGGCTAAAGCACCGTGCATTTGCACCAGTTGTAAAGGTGTCATAGAAAAGCCTTGGCCAAAGGAAGTAGTAGCTGGTTCAATTGGCGAAGCGATAAATTCTTCTTGACTTTTGAGCCGCCCACCAACTTCAAAAGGTAAATCTGTATCAACTTTTTGTCCTAGCCCCAGGCGTTCTAGCCAGTTGTAATAGATTGAAGGCTTTAAGCGTTGGATAATTTGCACCATGCCAATGTTGCTAGAATATTGCAAAATCTGAGCAATGTTGATTCGCCCATTCCCATTATTCATCGCATTTTTGATGGTGTAATTAGCTACTCGAATAGAACCGGAGTCATTAAATATATCATCTGCTTTGATGACGCCATTTTCCAGAGCGATCGCCACATTCAAAGGCTTGAAAGTTGATCCTGGTTCATAAAGATCAGCTACCGTCCAGTTTTTGAACAGCGAAATACTAGCCTTAGAGTACTTATTAGGGTTATAAGTAGGCTGAGAAACTAGAGCGAGTAGAGAACCATCCAACGCATCCATGACAATTACCGCCCCACGTTTGGCGTCAAACTTCTCCATCTGTTGTTTGAGCGCAACGCGAGCAATGCGTTGTAGGCGGCTATCGATTGTAAGTTGCAGTCGTAAATCATCAAAATGCAAAAAACCTTCGGGTGCATGATCCGGCATCAAGTCTCCATTACCCGACCGACTGAGCCGCACCGTTTGCACAGGACGTTCTAGCAACTTTTCTTGAGAGTATTCCACACCTGCTTGACCACGACGGTCAACATTCACGTAGCCTACCACGTCAGCAACTAAATCGTCTGGCGGGTAAAATCGGGAGTATTTTTGAATCCACTCCAAGCCATTTAAGCGCAAAGAGGCGACGCGATCGATCATTTCTTCCGGCAAGGCTGCGGTAAGTATAATCCCGCTTTTTTTGCTTTGAAAAGTTTTTACTAATTCAGCAGCATCTTTCGCCAATATTGGCGCAAGACGCTCTGCCATCTCCTCATTAGACTTATCAAACAGCTTGGGATGAGCGTACAAAATATACACAGGACGGTCAATCGCCAATAAATTACTATTGCGATCTACCACCGGGCGACGGGGCATAAAAGGGCGCAAATTTACCATTTGCTGGTTTCGCGCCTTCTGGGTTAACTTTGTCCCCTTGACAATTTGCAGATTATACAAATTGACACCCAACCCTAACCCTGCTGCCATTAATGCGCCCCATACCATGAATAGTCGAGACTTATTGTTCGATGTTTGGTCTTTGATATTAGAGGCCAGTATCCCCAAAAACCCTCGTTTAGAACCCTTCTGTCGCCTTGCAAATGCTGGATTCCGAAACTTTCTGAATTTTGTTCTGCTTGGTGACTTCTGCATTCGGTTCGTCCTTTGTTCTTTGTCATTTGTCCTTTGTCCTTTATCTGAAAACTAATGACCAATGACTATTGACCCTTGACCTTAATATCCCAACGGCGAGGATGTTTGCTGTTGCGTTTCAGAATTTGGCATTGTGTTAGACGATGCTGGCTTGGGACTATGAGACGCTGGAGGCAAAAAAATCATTCCTTGAGGAATTGGCGATACCAGCCCTGCCGTTGGTTGTTCTGCTTCCTCAGCCATTTTATTTTTCAGCGTCGCGTTAGTTGTCGTTAGTAGCCGCTCATGACGTTGGAGGTTTTGTAGTCTGCGGTATGACTGACTCCAAAGCTCTTGGGAATATACCGTCCAGCCATAAGCTGCAAGTGTCGCTGCTACTAACAAGAACGCCAAAACTGACGAATAACGATGAAAAGTGTACAAGCGCAGCAACCATAAAGGTGTCGCTCCAGAATTAGGCATGATGGGAAGGCGAAGAAAACCTACCCTCGGATTCTTCTGGCTCCCACTCGACTGCTCATTGAGATTTGGCACTTGTTGTCTGCCCAACTCTTTCACCGATTTGGGACTTCCTACTTTATTTGTCGAAGAAACCGCAAAATTTTTCGAGGAACGCTGTTGTTTTTGAGAGGATGATATTGGTGTGCCTTGGTTCGGGGGTGTAGAAGCGCTCCGCGCTGCTGAATCCAGACGCGCAGAGCTTCGTCTCCCTAAAGAAAGGAGAGAATCTCGCCGGAACCAAGTACCCCTTGTAGAAACAGCTGATTTACGAGCAACTACCATAAATTTTTTTAGATGGAAAATACTGTATTTTAGATTGATTGTCCTGATTGTCTGTTTTACTTAGGTTAAAATCGCGTTCTGTGCAACAAGTACACATAACAGACTACACCCTTTTAACTGTTCTGATAGGTAGCTGTACCGATGTTTGCATCCCCTAGATATTGCAATGTTTGCAATCAGCGATTAGAAACTGGACAGCTTACCGTTTGGGTATCGCACCTAAAGTATGGCAACGCTGGCAGCAAGGTGCAATACTCTGTGAAAAATAAAATTTTTTGCTATGGTAGCTCGGTTTGCCAGAAAATTCGGTAATTTCCGTTTTGCTCCTAGTTAAGAGAAACTAATCAGATGGCTGTATGATATCTAATCCGAAAAAGAATAGTCCAAAGGATTGTTTTTTTTTAGTATGTAATCTTACAACATTTTAAAAAAGCAATAAATACGGTATCGTATTCAACAGGCGGAAAATTGTTCTAGCCACAATTGGTGAAAGAGGAGTTATGAAAACAAAAATCTTCGGTTTGGCTCTAATGTTAAGTCTGGCTGCAATTCTCGGAGCCTGTGAAGGTGGTGGTGGTGGTACCACTAGTACTCCAGCTGCTACAGGTGAACCAACTGATGCACCTCCTGCTGGGACTACTCCCGCAGCTACTCCCCCTGCTACCCCTAAATAAGGCATCTTAAATTTGGCGTTGCTGAATTAGGTATGAAAATTAATGTTTTAAAAATCTAAAATTTAAATTCTTCGCGTCTTTGCGCCTTTGCGCGAAACAAAATTCATACTGCAATCAGCAACGCCTTAAATTTTAGTTTGAATCACGCCCAGAAGAGCTTAGTGAGAATGCTCCTCGCTACATAGCTTGAATTGATTACGTTCACGTAAAAACCTGCATATCTTAGTCTTGGTGTATGAGAGCTTAGAGCTTGCTCAAATATCAGCTAAGTAGGGTAGCAAGTAGAGGATGCTGGTGATGAAGATTCCGTTCGCAACCAAGTGTCTATCTGAAATTATCGCCTGACCGAACTTTGTTCCAAGTCTAAGCGAGTTGAGTTCTGTAAATCTAAGCCATCTTTTGGACCAGGTATTTCCCTCCTTTGGTATTTGGAATAGCTGAGACTAATGAGTTTTGAGAGGGCAAAACAATTCATCGCGATCGCTGGCAATTGCTCTTGAACATTCCCTGTAGTCTATTCCAGATCAGGAGAGACCTAGTAATGTTATTTGATATTGCCAGATTTTTATTGGGAAAATTTGTAACTTTGGGAATTGGGCATTGGGCATGAGAAAAACAGGTTTTTATTCTGCGTTGTGAACGCAGTTCAGGAGATGGGGAGAGTTGAAGCTAGAAAGGCAATAAAATTACTAGGCTTGATTGTGATTAGTGCAACATTGGTTGTGTTAATTAGCTATTGGGGATCAGCAGTAATAGCATTGCCACCACTAGAGGATACACCAGAAGAAATATTACGGACACAGATTATTATAGAAGCGCGATCGCCCATTGATGGCAAATTCCTGACAGCTGCCGAATACGCCCAATTGCAAGCGCAGCTACAAGAGGCCCCGCCACCAAAACTAGACCCGAAAATTCGAGAACAGATTTTCTTGCTTCGTATACGTAAAACCTTACTTCAGTTTTTCCCATTTTTAAATCTTTGATAAACTACTTAAAAGTCAAAACTTTTCCCCACTCCCCACTCCCCATTC